>CAMHST010000036.1 GCA_946187865.1 uncultured Bacteroidales bacterium | reverse complement strand
TTTTCCGCCGTAATGTTGAACAAGATGCCATTGCCCTCGTATGAGTCTGTCACAACTAAGACTTACTAATAAGTTGGAAATACGCAATTTACACAAGTCGTTCCAGCGCTGATTTCGTGCACGAAGCAGATACAGCACCTCTCAATTTCGGAAGTCATGTTGAAAAATTCCATTCCGGTCCTTTTGGCCACCGTTATCATCTTTACATCCTGTTCAGTTATGTGCAGTAAGAAACCCAAACTCACCCATACGGTCTGGCGCGCCGAGACCAAAATATTCGTGGCCGATGCCGGAACCCAAACCTCCACCTATACCCTGTATTTCCTTCCCGGGAAAAAGTTCAGACTGAATACTAAAAGCATCCTTCCCTCCCATCCGGCCATGTATATGAACCCCGACGGCACAATGGATATGGAGCCCGAACGAAACTCAGAATGGGATTGGGAAGGGACGTATTCGTATAAAGGAGATACGCTTATCCTTTCCGTACAAGAAGACGACTTCACCTTGCGTCTGCATTACATGGGAGACTCTTTTGAGAGCAGCGACATCATGGGAGACCAACCTGGCCATTTTACCCAAATCACCCACCCGTAAAGAAGATACTGTCATGCATCCCGTCAGCGGCGCACCTCGGCCTTGCCGTGATGCTGCACTGACGGCCGGTTTAATGTCTGTCGAAGGCGAAACACCCTTTTCGTGTCCGTCGGGCGGAAAAACTTTCCCATTTTCGTTTGGACGCCTTTTTGCCTAATGGCGCGCCGATAGTTTGGGAGAGGTGTAGCGATAACTTGGGAGAAGTATGGCAACAATTTGGGAGAGGTGCGATTTTTTGCTTGACACCTCTCCCAGCGAAAATGCGTTGCAGCGCTATCTGTGGCCGATATTGTGGGAGAGGTCCCCGACAAAAAAATGCACCTCTCCCAAAAACACCGACCACCTCTCCCAAAACCAGCGTAAGCAATGATGCTGCACATCAAAGTCCCTCCCCCGAGGGAAGGGGTTTCGGGTGGGGGTAACGTGGAGCAATGATGCTGCACGTCAAAGTCCCTCCCCCGAGGGGAGGGGTTTCGGGTGGGGGTAACGTGGAGCAATGACGCGGCATGACGCCGCGCAAGGTTGCACGTCAGTGCAGCATCACGGTAAGGCCGGCCATCACGATGGAGACCATGCTCATGAGCTTGATGAGGATGTTCAGGGAAGGGCCGGAAGTATCCTTGAACGGGTCCCCTACCGTGTCGCCCACCACCGTGGCGTGGTGGCTGGAGGAGTTCTTGCCGCCGAAGTGCCCTTCTTCCACAAACTTCTTGGCGTTGTCCCAGGCGCCACCGGAATTGGCCAGGAAAATGGCCAGCACAAAACCGGCGCCCAGACCACCTGCAAGCAGGCCGATCACCCCGGCAGGACCCAGGATAACCCCCACCAGCATAGGCACGATAATCGCCAGCAGGGACGGGAATACCATCTCGTGCTGGGCCGCCTTCGTGGAAATGCGGACACAGGAAGTGTAGTCCGGGCGCTGTTTGCCCTCCAGGATGCCGGCTATCTCGCGGAACTGCCGACGGACCTCCACCACCATCTTCTCGGCGGCACGGCCCACGGCGTTCATGGTGAGACCGCAGAACAGGAAAGCCATCATGGAGCCGATAAAGATACCCACCAGCACCATGGGGTTCATGAGGGTGATATCGTAATACGCTACGATATCCTGGATGGAGCCCTGTGCCAGACGGGAGAACTCGGCCGCCATCTCCCCGCCCTTGGCGGCCAGGTGGCTGAACCCGATCTTGATTTCTTCAATGTAGGAAGCCAGCAGGGCCAGGGCCGTGAGGGCGGCCGAGCCGATAGCGAAGCCTTTACCAGTAGCGGCCGTGGTGTTGCCCAGGGAGTCCAGGATATCGGTCTTTTCCCGCACGGAAGGATCCAGTTCGCTCATCTGGGCGTTGCCGCCGGCATTGTCGGCGATGGGACCGTAAGCATCTGTAGCCAAAGTGATTCCAAGCGTAGAAAGCATACCCACCGCAGCGATGGAAATGCCATACAAGCCCATGCTCAGGGTATTCACGTTATAGTGGAACCCGGTAGCGAAGCCGTACGCCAGGAGGATGGCCACACAGATAGTCAGGACCGGAATGGCGGTGGAGATCATGCCCAGGCCCACACCGTTGATAATCACCGTGGCGGGACCGGTCTGCGAGCTCTCTGCCAGTTTCTGCGTAGGCTTGTAGGAATGCGAAGTATAGTACTCTGTTACCTTGCCGATGATCACGCCCGCCAGCAGGCCGCTCACCACACTGAGGGCCATCTGCCACCAGTTCGGGAAGCCCAGCAGATAGAAAACGCCGAACGACAGGACAGCGATGAGAACGGAGCTGAGATTGGTACCAACGCTCAACGAACCCAACAAGTCTTTCAGCGTGGCCCCTTCCTTGGTACGGACCACATAAATTCCTATGATAGAGAGTACTACGCCCAGGGCAGCGATGAGCATCGGCGCCATGATGGCCCGCATCTGCACATCCACCCCGTCGGCAAAGAAGGCCGATGCCCCCAGCGCCATCGTGGCCAGGATGCTGCCGCAATAAGACTCGTACAGGTCTGCGCCCATGCCGGCTACGTCGCCCACATTGTCACCCACGTTGTCGGCGATGGTGGCCGGATTGCGGGGGTCGTCCTCCGGGATGTCCTGCTCTACCTTTCCCACGATATCTGCGCCGACATCGGCCGCCTTGGTATAGATACCGCCGCCCACACGGGCGAACAGAGCCTGGGTGGAAGCACCCATCCCGAAGGTGAGCATGGTGGTAGTAATCACCACAAGTGTCTGAGCGTCTGAAGCTTCATGCACGAATGCGCGCAAAACAAGCCACCAGATGGAGATATCCAGCAGGCCCAGCCCCACGACGGTGAGCCCCATGACGGCACCGCTGCGGAAGGCCACTTTGAGTCCGGCGTTGAGGCTGCGCATGGTGGCGTTGGCCGTGCGCCCGGAAGCATAAGTGGCGGTTTTCATACCCACGAAGCCGGCCAGGCCGGAGAAGAAGCCGCCGGTAAGGAAAGCGAACGGTACCCAGGGGTTCTGTACGCCGAACCCATAGGCCAGGATGGCGAAAAGCACAGCCAGCACCGCAAAAACAATAATCACTACCTTGTACTGCTGTTTCAAGTACGCCATGGCGCCTTCGCGCACATACTGGGCAATCTCCTTCATGGTAGGCGTGCCCTCCCCTTCCTTCATCATCTGATGAAAGAACCACCAGGCAAAGAAAAGTGCCACCACCGAGGCGACGGGGACAAAATAGAAAAGGTTAGTCATAGTGTTATATTGGTTAGTTTCTTTTCCTTAAATGCAAATATAACAAATATATCCCCAAGTTGTTCCAACCCGGGGATATAAGTTCTATTGCGGGAAAGCCTAGAAGTAGGCTACCGTCTTTTGCTCCACAGCCGTCAGAAGCTGGTTGGCCAGGCGGCTTACGCCGAAGCGGAAGAGGTTCTTGTTCAGCCAGTCCGCGCCCAGGATAGAGCTCACGATGGAATAGTAGCACACGGCATCCAGGGCAGAAGAAATGCCACCGGCAGCCTTGAAGCCCACCTTGCGGCCGGTTTTCTCCCAGAACTTCTTGATGCACTCGCACATGACATAGGCGGCAAGCGGCGTGGCATTCACCTTCACCTTGCCGGTAGAAGTCTTAATGAAATCCGCTCCGTTTTCCATGGCCAGGAAGGAAGCGTCTGCGATGGCTTCCGGAGTGACCAGCAGGCCGGTTTCCAGGATTACCTTGAGCACCACGGGACGGCCCAGTTCTGCGGACACTTTGTCGATGCATTCGCGGGAAGCCTTGATCTCGGCGCCGGCCTGGTCCAGATTTCCGGCAAGGAAGCTGTTCAGGGCCAGGACGATGTCGATTTCGTCGGCACCGCCGCGCACCGCCAGCTCAATCTCGTGCAGCTTCACCTCCAGGAAACTCTGGGACGTGGGGAAACACCCTGCCACGGTGGTCACATGCACGGCCGGATTGGCACGCACGGAGGCTACCACGGAAGCGAAATTGGGATATACGCAGATGGATGCGGGAAGCGGCCAGTCCGGATAGTCTTTCTCGAAGCGGTTCACCTTTTCCACGAGAGCGCTCACCGATGCGGGCGTGTCTTCGTTGGCCAGGGTGGTCAGGTCCATGATGGAGAAGCACTCCTTGAGCACTTTCTCGGAATTAAGCTTTTCCAGATTGCTGGCAATCAGGTTCAGATGGCGTTCGATGCCCTCTTTGTCCGGCGTATAGCCGTATTTGTTGGAGATTGACATGGCAGTTATCCTTTTATTTGAATGTTAAATCCTTCGTCGATAAGGGGTTGCACCAGCGTGCGCATCTCGGGAACCGAGTATTTGCGAAGCCCTCCCTGCGGGGTTTCCCGGTCAATGGTATAGACCATCACCTCACGGGGTTTCAGGCGCCGCACGATATCCATCCAGGGCTTCACCCATTCGCCGGACTCCCAGCCGTCGGCCTTCAGGAACATGGTCTGGAGGACAAAGCGCCCCTGGAAGCGTTCCAGACTCTCGATCACCTTTTCCAGGGAATAGCTCCCGGCGGGCTGGTTGATCTTCCGGACTCCTTCATCCGTGGGGGCGTCGATCTTGAGGATGGGGTTGTCCACCTTGCATAGTGCCTGGAAAACCGCCTCATCCCCAACCCGGGTGGCATTGGACAGGACCGACACCTTGGCCTTCGGGTAGTAGCGGTCCCGCAGTTCTAGGGTGAGGTCGATAATCTCGGGGAAGGCAGGATTCAGGGTAGGTTCCCCGTCTCCCGAGAAAGTGATGGAGTCTATGGGCGTTTCCGCCGCCCGGCATGCTTCCAACTTGGCAGTAAGCGCTTTACGAACGTCTTCGGCCGATGGCAACTTGGTGTCCCCCAGTCCGTCCTTGTTCCAGCCGCACTCGCAGTAGATACAGTCGAAATTGCAGATTTTCCCCTGCTGCGGCAACAGGTTGATGCCCAGCGAAGACCCCAGCCGACGGCTGAAAATAGGGCCGAAGACAGTGGTTTCCCGCATCATAGCAGCACAGATTTACTTTGAGAGGTCAGGGATTTCCCGTCCAGATGGTCGATAAACACCAGCCCCGGGCGTTTCCCCGCTTCCAGGGTGCCCAGGACCTGTTCCTTACCCAGGAAGGCGGCCCCGTTCCGGCAGGCCCACACAAGCAGTTCTCCCAGGGATACTTCCGGGAAAGCCTGCTGGAGGCAGTAGAGTTCGTCCACCATGCACAGGTCGTCGTTGGACGAGAGGGAATCCGTACCCACGCAGATGGGAATGCCGCTGCGGCGCATCAGGGGGATGGGCGGCAGCATATTGTGTATGAACAGGTTGGACAAGGGGCACACGGCCAGGTAAGGGTGCTTCAGGGCAGCCTTTGCCGCCGCCGCACCTTCCTCGTCCAGGCAACATTCGTGAACCAGGAGGACATTTCCGTCGGCCGGCAGGGAGACACCCTCGCGGAGACGGTCCAGGAAGTAAATCAGCGAAGATGTGCCCGTCACGGGCGGGGTGGGGATGCCATTGGCCACACGGTTGTCCCACATGGGGCCGCTGCCCGTGCGCATCATCTGCTCTTCCTCGTCCGACTCCTCGCTGTGGTAGGACAGGAAACCGCTCGCAAGCCCCCGGGCCGACGAGGCCGTCAGGAGCTCCGGGCTCATGGTATAGCAGGAATGCGGCGTGGGAGCGGCATCCAGGCCATAGGACTGCGCCTCTGCCTGCAGCTTGAGAACCCCTTCCATGACAGCGTCACACTCCTGGGGAACCGCCCCGAACACCTCCAGGAAGGTCCGGGTGTACATGGGATGCCGCTGTTTCACGGCAAAGGAATCTGCGCAGTTGGAAATATCGGCCATGGCTACAATGCCCTGCGACCACATCCGGTCCATGGCATCGGAAAGCTTCTGCACCTTCTCTTCCAGCGTCTGGGTGTCCCGGAGGGCGTTGATCTGGTCTATGAAGCCGGCCATGCCCGTCCCTTTCCGGAACAGACCTTTCATATAAGAGAGCTCCACATGGCAGTGGGCGTTCACGAATCCGGGGCAGAGGGCGCCATCCAGGAAAACGGGCTCGGCCGAGGGGTCTGCCGACACGCCGGTTCCAAGCACCGTGCCGTCGTCGGCCAGCTCTACAAAGCCGTTTTCCACGGGCTCCTGCCCGGTGAGGGTGTACAAGTATTTGGCGGCAAATCGTTTCATCGCACTATCCGTTCCATTTCCAGTTTTAAAGGGGCCTTGTCAGGTTTCAGGAAGGTGGTATCCCGCCGACGAGGGGAAAGCGTGTCTGCCGGGGCCTTTTCCTCCTCGGGGCGCAGCACCAGTCTCTCTGGCTCGGGCACGTCCTGCGGCGGCTTCCGGTAGCCCACAAAGGCATTTCCCACAGAATCCCGGACCACGTTCATCCGCTCCTGGGCCCACATGTTCTGAGGCAGCTTTTTGCTCAGCGGCTTGCTGTACACGGCCATCAGATGCTCCCGCCATTCGTAGCCGGAAACCTCGTCCGTAAGGCTGCGCGCCTGGGCACTCAGCTCATCCGCTACGTCGTCCAGGATCTTGGCCATCTTGTTGGGGTCTCTCAGATAATACTTTACGCTGTACAGGAAATCGTCCGTGGTATAGCCGTGGGCGCGGAAAATCCCTTCATACGCCAGGGATGTGTCGGCCTGTTTGCGAAGGTCCGGCTGGGTCCTGACCATCTGGTCCAGCATGTACATCTGCGTGTAAATCTCCACCATCTCTTTCCGCGGAATACGGTCCGAGCCATCCTGGCAGGCCGCCGTGAGCAGCACCAGGAGAGCGGCGATGAAAATATGACACGCACGCAGCCGCATTACCGCAAAATGGCGCCGAATTGGGTCTGGAGGGTGTTCAGCACGCGCTCCATGGTCTTTTCCACCTCTGCATCCGTGAGGGTGCGTTCCGGATCCTGCAGCACGAAGTTCAGGGCGTACTGCTTTTTGCCCAGAAGGATTTTCTCTCCGCGGTACACGTCGAACAGGGAAACACTCTTGATCAGCTTCTTTCCGGCCTGGAGGGCGGCCTGGCGGACACTGGCATAGGACACTTTTTCGTCCAGCAGAAGGGCCAGGTCACGTCTTACCTCGGGGAACTTGGGCAGCTCCTTGAAGGAGAATTTATCCCGTTTCACCAGGGAGAACAGTACTTCCCAATTGATTTCGGCAGCGAATACCGGCTGTTTCACGCCAAAGCGGCGGGCCAGGGCGGGATTCACCGTACCCAGGGTGCAGAGGGTCTTGGGCTCCTTGCCGGGCAGGCTGTACACGAGGCCCTCGGCGAAGATATCCTGCGGGGCGGTCCCCACGGCCAGGTTGTTGACATCTACCCTGTAGCGGGCCATCAGTGCCTCCACGTAACCCTTGAGCTGGAAGAAACTGGACTTCTGGACGGGATTGCGCCACACCTTGTCCGGGGTTCCGCTCAGGAAGAGGGCAAAGCAGCGATGCTCTTCGTAGCCGGAGAGCTGGGTGCCGTCCGTTTCCGGAAGCCGCTGATACACAGAGCCATATTCGAAGAACTTGAGGAAGCTTGTCTGCCGGTTGATATTGTAGGCAACCACTTCCAGCCCGTTCAGGATCAGGGTCTGGCGCATCACGTTCAGATCCTGGCTCAGCGGGTTCACGATATGGACGCAGCGGTCTGCCGGGAAGGTTTCCAGCTGGGTATAATAATCTTCCTTGGTAAGGGAGTTGTTCATGGTTTCCACGAAACCATTGGCGGCAAGGAAGTTGGAAATGTTGTTGCGGATAGCCTCCGGATCCGGGGTGGGACTGGCGTTCACGCTCATGCGGAGGGTCTGGGGCAATTCCACGTTATTGTAGCCGTAGATACGGAGCACCTCTTCCACCACGTCGCACTCCCGGGTAACGTCCACCATATAAGTGGGGGCGGCCACCAGGGCGCCGCCGTCGTGCTTCTCCAGAAAGATGTAGTTCAGGCCGTCCAGGATTTTCTCAATGGTATCGTGCCCGATTTTCTTGCCGATGAAATGCTCCATGCGGTTGTAGTCCAGCGCAATCTCTTTCCGGCCGATCCGCTGCGGATACACCTCCCGGAGCTTGCCGCAAACCGCCCCGCCGGCCACTTTCTGGATCAGGAGCGCGGCCCGCTTGGCGCCGTACTCCGCAGCTTCGGGGTCTGCGCCGCGTTCGAAGCGGAAACTGGCGTCGGTAGAGAGCTGCTCCCTCTTGGCGGTCTTGCGGATGGAGACAGGGTCGAAGTAGGCGCCCTCGATAAACACGTTCACGGTGTTTTCCGTCACGCCGGAATCTTCACCGCCGAACACGCCTGCAATGCACATGGGGCCTTCTGCATCGGCAATGACCATATCACAGGCGGCCAGTTTGCGCTCTACGCCGTCCAGGGTACGGATGGGCTCCCCTTCCGCGGCCCGGCGGACAATCACTTTTCCGCCTCGCACCTTGTCTGCGTCGAAGGTGTGCAGGGGCTGACCGGTTTCGAAGAGGACGAAATTACTGATATCCACCACATTGTTCACGGGACGCTGGCCGATGGAGAGGAGCTTTTTCTGCAGCCACTCCGGCGACGGACCCACCTTTACGCCCTTGACGGTGATGCCGATATAACGCGGCGCACCGGCGGAATCCAGCACCTCCACGTCCATGGATTCCCCTTCGCCCTCGGCAAAGGCCGATACGGAAGGAAGCTCCAGCGAGCAGGGGATGTCCCGGCTCTTGAGGTATGCGTACAGGTCCCGGGCCACGCCGATATGCGAAGCGGCGTCGATGCGGTTGGCGGTGATCTCATACTCGATCACGGCCTGGTCCTGCAGGCCCAGGTAATCCTTGGCCGGGGTGCCGGGAACGGCTTCTTCCGGGAGCACCATGATGCCGGCATGGCTGGTTCCGATGCCTAGCTCGTCCTCTGCGCAGATCATGCCGAAGCTCTCTACGCCACGGATTTTGCTCTTCTTGATCTTGAAGTCTCCGGGAAGGACGGCCCCGATCTGTGCAAACAGCACTTTCTGCCCGGCCGCCACATTGGGGGCGCCGCAAACCACCTGCACCGGCTCCGGAGAACCGTCGTTCACGGTGGTCACATGCAAATGGTCGCTGTCCGGATGGGCCTCGCAGGTAAGTACCTGGGCCACGACCACATGGTCCAGCCCGCTGTCCTGCACCTCTACGGAATCCACCTCTATGCCGATAGAGGTCATGGCCTGGGCCACCTCTTCGGGGGTTAAATCACACTTCAAATACTCTTTGAGCCAGTTGTAAGAAACTTTCATCGCTATTATTTTTCTATATCTTCCACTCTGAAAAGGGATTCCACGAAGGCCTTCTTGTCGAAGACTTTGAGGTCATCTATTCCCTCGCCGATTCCCAGAAACTTGATGGGGAACTTGAAGTTGTCCGCGATTCCCACCACTACGCCGCCCTTGGCGCTGCCGTCCAGCTTGGTGACGGCCATGGCCGTGACATCCGTGGCTTTGGAGAACTCCTGCGCCTGGACAAAGGCATTCTGCCCGGTAGAGCCGTCCAGCACCAGCAGGACCTCGTGCGGGCCGTCCGGCACCACGCGGCGGATCACGTTGCGGATTTTGGTGAGCTCGTTCATCAGGTCCACCCGGTTGTGCAGCCGGCCGGCGGTGTCTATCAGGACCACATCCGCGCCCTTGGCCACGGCCGATTTAACCGTATCGAAGGCCACGGCGGCGGGATCCGCCCCCATGGGCTGTTTCACGATATCTGCGCCGGAGCGCTCCGCCCATACGGTGAGCTGCTCCACGGCGGCTGCCCGGAAAGTATCGGCCGCGCCCACCACCACTTTCTTTCCCTGACGGGTGAGCATGGAAGCGAGCTTGCCGATGGTGGTGGTTTTTCCCACACCGTTCACGCCCACGATGAGCATCACGTACGGCTTCTTGCTGAAATCGAACGGCTGCACCGGGGCGTCGTCTTCTCCGATGAGCCGGGCAATCTCTTCCCGGATAATCGCAACCAGTTCCTCCATCCCCACGTATTTGTCTTTCTCTACCCGGTCTTCGATGTTGTCGATGACCTTGAGCGTGGTGTCCACACCCATGTCCGAGGAAAGGAGAGCCTCTTCCAGCGCGTCCAGTACTTGATCATCTACTTTGGACTTGGCCGTAAAGGCCCTGCCGAGCTTCTGGAAGAAGTTCAGGTTGGTTTTTTTGAAGCCTTTGTCAAATATTCCCATACTCAATAATCCTAACCTACAAAGATACAAAAAAAAGTGGTCCGTAGTACATACGAACCACTATTCTTCCCAGAACGAAGCGCTCGGAGAGCGCCCGGCCGGAGGCCGCCGGGGGATAATGGGGGCCGGAGCCCCCTCTGACAGTCTCAGTTTTTCGCTAAAACTACTTTTTAGCGAAGAACTCTTTCTCTTTACCCTCTTCCACCAACTGCTCTACGAACACGTAGGCACCGGTCTTGGGGCTCTTTTCCATGCGGATGACCTTCACCATGTGCTTGGCACCGGCTTTTGCATCGAAGGTTGCAACTGCTTTCTTTGCCATAGTCTAAACTGTTTTACTTGATTTCACGATGAATGGTGACCTTCTTCAGGAACGGATTGTATTTCTTGCGCTCCAGGCGGTCCGGGGTATTCTTCTTGTTCTTGGTGGTGATGTAACGGGACATGCCGGGCACGCCGCTGGCTTTCTGTTCCGTGCACTCCAGGATGACCTGCACCCTGTTACCTTTAGCTTTCTTTGCCATAGTCTTTAGGATTTAAGGGTTAAACAAGGCTTACGTATCCTTTCTCCTGGGCAGCTTTGAGGGTGGCATCGAGACCGTTTTTCTCGATGATACGCATGCCCTTGGTGGTCACCTTGAGGGTGATGAAACGCTGTTCGGCCTCTGACCAGAACTTCTTGGTCTTGAGGTTGAGGGAGAAGTCGCGCTTGGTGCGCAGCTTGGAATGGGCAACGTTGTTGCCGATCATTCTCTTCCTACCGGTTATCTGACAAACCTTTGACATAATTATTTAACTTTTTAATTGTTTCTTTAATTGGGTGTTAAACGAGTTTCAGGAACCGTTTCCACCGGATGCTCCCGGGGAATGCCTTGGTGGCATCCGTAGAGAGCCAGATGATGGACGGAGTGCCCACAACGTGGTCTTCGGGAACGAATCCCCAGTAACGGGAGTCCAAAGAGTTGTGGCGGTTGTCCCCCATCATGAAATAGTAGTCTTGCTTGAACGTGTACGTAGTGACCGCCTGCTTGTTGATCAGGATCTGGTCCGGCGTTACTTCCAGCTCGTTGCCCTCATACGTGCGGATGATCCGTTCGTACAGCGGCAGGTTTTCCCGGGTAAGGGTAACCGTGACGCCTTTCTTGGGGATCCAAAGCGGGCCGAAGTAATCCCTGGTCCAGCGGGTTTTTCCCGTGAAGGGGAAAATGTCCGTATCCTGTCCCATGGCGGGGAAGGGCTCCAGATTGGGCGTGACGTCCGTCACGATCTGCAGGGCTTTGACCTTGGAAAGCATCTCCTGCGTAAGCGGCATCCAGGGATATCCCGGAAGACGCGGGTCGAAGGAGAGTTCCGCGAGGTTCAGGCCCAGCTCTTCCAGCACGCGCTGGTTGATGCGGGAACCGTTGGTGGTCACCTTGTACGTGAGCTGCCGTCCGGGATAGTCCGGCTCCTTTTCTCCGTTGACCCACACCAGGCCGTCTTTCACCACCAGGGTGTCTCCGGCAACGGCTACGCAACGTTTCACGTAGTGGTCTTTCTTGTCCGCGGGACGGACGATCACGGGGCCGAAGTGCTGGATGGCATACTCCCTGCCGGAAGTGCGTACCCAGGCGTAATAGTCGTCTGCGGGGCGCTTGGACAGGACCGTGTCTCCGTGGGGGAAACAGAACACCACGATATCTCCGCGCTGCACGCTACGGAATCCCTTGAGCCTGCGGTACTTGTTCTGGATAAGGGTGGAATAGGACTCTTTTCCGAACGCGACGTTGTGCGTGAAAGGGATGGTGAGCGGAGTCTGGGGAACGCGGGGGCCATAGGTGAGCTTGCTCACAAACAGGTGGTCGCCTGTGTAGAGCGAACTCTCCATGGACGAGGAAGGAATCTTGAAGGCCTGGAAAAAGAAAATATTGATGAACGTAACCACAACCACGGCAAAGATGATGGCGTCCAGCCAGTCCAGCCATACATTGTGTTTCTCCCCTTCCTTGTACTCTTTTTTCCAAAAGAGCCACTTCACCTTCTTGGTTATAAGGAGGTCGAAGATGATGCCAAGGCCAAGGAGCCACCAAAAGTTTCCGAGCCAGATTACCCACGCAATGTAAAGCAGGGACCAGAATCCCAGCTTAAGCCATTTGTTGGTAACTATATCCTTCCAGCTCACTTTTCAAAGAACTTACTTTACAGAGTTGACAATAGCCCGGAAAGCTTCCGGATTGTTCATGGCAAGGTCTGCGAGAACTTTACGGTTGAGACCGATGTTCTGCTTGGCAAGACGTCCCATCAGCTGGGAATAGGTGAGGCCATACTGGCGGGCGGCGGCGTTGATACGCTGGATCCACAGGGAGCGGAATTCGCGTTTCTTGGCCTTTCTGTCACGGTATGCATAGGTGAGACCTTTTTCGTAGGTGTTCTTTGCAACCGTCCAGACATTCTTGCGGGAGAGGAAATTACCGCGGGTTCTGGAGAGAATCTTCTTGCGGCGTGCCCTGGAGGCAACTGAATTAACTGATCTAGGCATAAATTTTTACTTTTTTGGAGGCAGTGGTTCCACCCGAGCGGGAGATAACGCTTTGGACTGCATTCCAGTTAAACATAAATTACATGACCAGGAGTTCCTTTACGCGGCGCACATCGTCCTTCTCGAGGATGGCGAAGTGGTCCAGATTGCGTTTCTGTTTCTTGGTCTTCTTGGTGAGGATGTGGCTGTGGTAAGCGTGCTTCCTCTTGATCTTTCCCGATCCGGTAAGCGTGAAGCGCTTTTTGGCACCGGAGTTGGTTTTAAGCTTTGCCATAGTGTTAAACAATTAAATATTATACATATAAGTCGGATTCTTCGCTACGCTCAGAATGACAGGCTTATTTCTTTTTTACAGGAGCGATCATCATGCTCATGCGCTTGCCCTCCAGTACCGGCATGCTCTCTGCCCGGCCGAACTCTTCCAGCTCCACGGCGAAGCGCAGAAGCTGTTTCTCTCCCTGCTGGGCGAACTGGATGGAGCGGCCGCGGAAGAAGATGGAGGCTTTTACCTTGGACCCTTCCTGCAGGAACTCCTGGGCGTGCTTGAGCTTGAACTGGAAGTCGTGCTCGTCCGTGTTGGGGCCGAAGCGGATTTCCTTGATCACTATCTTGGCCGCATTCGCCTTCATCTCCTTGGCACGCTTGCGCTGCTGGTACAGGTATTTCTGGTAGTCCAGAATCTTGCACACGGGCGGGTCTGCCTTGGCGCTGATCTCCACAAGGTCCAATTCCATCTCCTCGGCCATCGAAAGGGCCTTGACAAAAGGATAGATGCCGGGCTCGGGGATGTTGTCCCCTACCAGGCGCACCTGCGATGCGGTGATCTCACGGTTGATGCGCAGGGCGTTTTCGTCCTGCTGACGGGCACCGGGCTGTACCCGGGCGGTCTTATTGGGACCCGAAGGTCTCGGTTTGAAAGGCGTTGCGATAGTTCTTGCTCCTTTATACGGTTAAACTTTTACTGGGCCAGTTCTTCCGCCACGGCCGCGCGGACATAGTCCACAAGACCCTGAACGCTCATGGAACCCTGGTCTACGGCCCCACGACGGACAGACACAGACTGCTCGGCGACTTCTTTTTCGCCCACAATCACCAGAACCGGAACTCTCTTGAGGGAAGTCTCGCGGATTCTCTTGCCGAGTGTTTCGTTTCTGTCGTCTATTGAAGCGCGAATTTCGGAATTATTCAGCAGATTTACAACTTTTTTCGCATAATCTGCATATTTTTCGCTCACAGGCAGTACTTTAACCTGGTCCGGATGCAGCCACAGCGGCAGATGACCGGCGGTGTGCTCCAGCAGGACGGCCACGAAACGCTCCAGCGAGCCGAAGGGGGCGCGGTGGATCATGACCGGGCGCTTGCGGGTGCCGTCGGAATCTACATACTCCAGCTCAAAGCGCTCCGGAAGGTTGTAGTCTACCTGGATGGTACCCAGCTGCCAGCTGCGGCCGATGGCGTCTTTCACCATGAAGTCCAGCTTGGGGCCGTAGAAAGCGGCCTCTCCGGTTTCCACCACGTAGGGAAGCCCCTTCTTCTTGGCGGCGTCGATGATGCCCTGCTCCGCCTTGGCCCAGTTTTCGTCGGAGCCGATATACTTGGACGGATTCTTGGGGTCGCGGAGCGACACCTGGGCGGTGAACTTGTCAAAGTGCAGGGTCTTGAACACGTACAGGATGAGGTCTATCACCTTCTCGAATTCCTCCTGGAGCTGGTCCTGGCGGCAGAAAAGGTGGGCGTCGTCCTGGGTGAAGGAGCGCACGCGCGTGAGGCCGTGCAGTTCTCCGGACTGCTCGTAGCGGTAAACCGTGCCAAACTCGGCGAAGCGCAGCGGAAGGTCCTTATAGCTGCGGGGAGCGCTGCGGTAAATCTCGCAGTGATGAGGGCAGTTCATGGGTTTGAGCAGGTACTCCTCCCCTTCCTGCGGGGTATGGATGGGCTGGAAGGAATCCTTGCCGTATTTGGCATAGTGGCCGGAAGTGACATACAGCTCTTTTCCGCCGATGTGCGGGGTCACTACCGGAAGGTAGCCGTATTCCGCCTGCTTCTTGGACAGGAAGGCCTGAAGGGTGTTGCGGAGGGCGGCGCCGCGGGGCAGCCACAGCGGAAGGCCGGCTCCCACGCGCTGGGAGAAGGTGAACAGTTCCATCTCCTTGCCGATCTTGCGGTGGTCCCGCTTCTTGGCCTCTTCCAGCACCTGCAGGTATTCCGTGAGCATGGAAGCCTTGGGGAAGGTGATGCCGTAGATACGGGTGAGCTGCTGGCGTTTTTCGTCTCCGCGCCAGTAGGCACCGGCCAGGGAGAGCACCTTGACGGCCTTGATCACCTCCGTGTTACGCAGATGCGGGCCGCGGCACAGGTCCGTGAACTGGCCGTTGGTGTAGTATGTGATGGTGCCGTCTTCCAGTTCGGAGATGAGCTCCTGCTTGTACTGGTCCCCTTTCTCGGTGAAGTATTTCATGGCGTCCGCCTTGGACACCTCGATGCGGGTGAAGTCCTGCTTCTGGCGGGCGAACTCCAGCATCTTGTTTTCGATGGCCTTGAAGTCCGCGTCCGTGAGGGTGCGGCCGTTCATGTCCACATCGTAATAGAAACCGTTTTCGATGGAAGGGCCGATACCGAACTTCACACCAGGGAACAGGGCCTCCAGGGCCTCTGCCATCAGGTGGGAAGAGCTGTGCCAGAACACTTTCTTGCCTTCTTCGTCCTCCCATTTCAGCAGGCGGATCTGGACATCCTCCGTAATGGGACGGGTGACGTCTATGGTGGTTCCGCGGGAAGTTTCCCCCTCGCCGGGGCGTTTGATGGATACGGCCAGCACATCGGCGGCGAGCCGGGGGCTGATGGACATGGCGACGTCGTAACCGGTGACACCGGACTCGTACTGCCTTACACTTCCGTCGGGAAACGTGATGTTGATCATAATTGAGTACTTTTGATGAGTTTATTACATACCAAGTCTTTCACTGCATCATTGCAATTGCACTTGAGCCTGCAAAGTTAACAAAAAATCCGTATATTTGCACTTGTGAACGGGACAATCGACAATACAAGCCTGTGGAACGAGGCCGCCAAAGCGGGTGCCGCGTTCGGAGCCGTTTCCATCGGCTGCCTGCTGGGCAAGGAACTCAGTACCCTGTCCGGCTCGGCCTTCCTGCAGTCGGCCGCCGTCATCATCCTGTGGGCGGTGGAATTCTTCGGCTGCATCCTCCTGATGAAGAACCTGATGCTGCGCCTGCAGAAAAAGTATCCGGACGCCAAGATGGAAGACACCTACCGCTTCGGCCGAAGGGCGGCGCTGCTGTCCGGCCTTTTGCTGGCATCGGCCCAGGCCCTTGTCATCCTGAACATGCGGCAGGAAGACATGGCCGTGCTGTACTCGGAGCTAACCGCCACCCTTACATCGGCCCAGCGGGAACAGATGGCGGGGCTGACGGAAAAGTTGCCGCTGTACACTTTCATCTTCCAGTGGCTGTACTGCTACCTGTACGGAAGCCTCCTTGCGCGCATCATGTCCCGCTACGTTTTCATGCAAAGTCTGTTTCAGGGAACGCCTCCGCCGCAGGACGACGGAGACCGGCCCGATGAACAATAGCTGTTATGGACCTGTCAATCATAGTACCCCTTTACAACGAACGGGAATCCCTCCCGGAACTCTACAGTTGGATCGAATCCTCCCTGAAGGATTTCAGCCATGAACTGATCTTCGTGGACGACGGCTCCACGGACGGTTCCTGGGACGTCATCCGGGAGCTTTCCGCCAAGGCTCTCCATAGCCCCGTGCACGGCATCCGTTTCCGCCGCAACTACGGCAAATCGGCCGCGCTCTACGAAGGCTTCGCCGCCGCCCAGGGAGAGATTGTGGTAACCATGGACGCAGACCTGCAGGACTCGCCGGAAGAGATTCCGGACATGGTGCGGATGATCCGGGAACAGGGATACGACCTGGTGTCCGGCTGGAAACAGCACCGCCAGGACAACGCCCTCACCAAGAACCTGCCCTCCAAGCTGTACAACTGGACGGCACGCAAGGTTACCGGCATCCGCCTGCACGACATGAACTGCGGGCTCAAGGCCTACCGCAAAGAGGTCGTGAAAAACATCGAGGTCTATGGAGAGATGCACCGGTACATCCCCTACCTGGCCAAGAACGCCGGGTTCGGCAACATCGGTGAAAAGCCCGTCCACCACCAGAAACGCAAATACGGCGTGTCCAAGTTCGGGATGAACCGCTTCGTGAACGGCCTGCTGGACCTGATGAGCCTGTGGTTCCTGTCCCGTTTCGGCGGAAAGCCGATGCACTTTTTCGGCGCCAGCGGTATCCTGATGTTTCTGGTGGGCTTTGTGATGACGGTCTGGATTATCGTGGCCAAACTGGTGCACCAGGCCCAAGGCCTGAAATTCCGCGCCGTCACGGACCAGCCGCTCTTCTACCTGGCCCTTCTGGCCGTGGTGCTGGGCGTGATGCTGTTCCTCGCCGGCTTCATCGGGGAGATGATCTCCCGGTCGGCCAGCGGGCGCAACGACTATCAGATCAAGGAGAGACTATAGGCTCACCTCCGTTCCCCTCCCTTTCAGGAGATTGTCGGCATTGAGGATAAGCACTTTGGCGGCGCCGCCCCGGAGTGCCTTGAAGGCGTTTTCCAGTTTGGGGATCATGCCGTCGGCGATGGCCCCGGACGCCTTGAGGCGGGCGTAGTCTTCCGGGCCGATGCTGCCGACGACGCTGTCCGGGTCGTTGATGTCCAACAGGACGCCGTCTTTCTCGAAGCAGGTCCAAAGCTCCGCGCCCAGGGCGGCGGCGACGGCGGCCGACAGGGTATCGGCATTGGTGTTCAGGAGGTTCCCCTCCCCGTCGTGGTTGATGGGGCTGAGTACCGGCACAAGTCCCTGTCCAAGAAGCATTTCCAGAAAAGACCGGTTCACGGACTCCTTCACGACGTCTCCCACGGCCCCGAAATCTACCGGCTCACCGTCCACCTCCAGCGGCGGACGCTTTCTGGCGCAGATGACGTTGCCGTCGCAGCCGGAAAGGCCCACGGCAGGACAGCCGGCCGCCTGCAGAAGGCTCACCAGCTGCTTGTTGCACCAGCCGGCATACACCATGGTCACCACCCGGAGCGTTTCGGGATCGGTCACCCGCCGGCCCTGGATTTTCACAGGCTGCTGCCCCAGGGACTCCTGCAAGCGGGAAGCCAGTACGCCGCCGCCATGCACCAGCACGCGGGGCCCTTCCAAAGCGGCGAACGCCGTACAGAAACGACGCAGCGCAGCCTCGTTGTCCAGGACGTTCCCGCCTATCTTTATCACTTTGGTCATAGGCTTTCCAGCATCATCTTCAGGATGGTCTGGGCGGCCACCACGCGGTTCGCAGCCTCGGGGATCACCAGCGAGCGCGGACTTTCTATCACATCGTCGGTCACGATCATATTGCGCCGCACCGGCAGGCAGTGCAGGAAAAAAGCGTTGTCGGTAAGGGCCATCTTCTCCGAGGTCACCGTCCAGCCCATGTCCTTGGACAGGACCTGGCCGTATTGCTCGTACGACGCCCAGTTCTTGGCATACACGAAGTCGGCGCCTTCCAGGGCCTCGTCCTGGTTGTGCGTGACTTTGATGCCCCGGGTGAATTCCGGTGCCAGGTCGTAGCCTTCCGGGTTGGCGATCACAAAGTCGTAGCCGGTCATGTCCAGGCCTTCCGCGAAGGAGTTGGGAACTGCCTGGGGCAGGGCCTTGGGATGCGGCGCCCAGGTCATCACCACCTTGGGGCGGGCCTTGGTCTTGTGCTCCTCGATGGTGAGGATGTCGGCCAGGGTCTGGAGCGGATGCCGGGTGGCGGCCTCCATGCTGAACACAGGCTTCCCGGAGTACTGGATGAACTGGTTCAGGATCACCTCGTTATAGTCGTCTTCCCGGCTTTGGAAGCGGGCAAAGGAACGCACGCCGATCACGTCGGCATAGCAGCCCATTACGGGAATGGCTTCCAGCAGGTGCTCGCTTTTGTCGCCGTCCATCACCACGCCGCGCTCGGTTTCCAGTTTCCAGGCGCCTTGGTTCACGTCCAGCACCATCACGTTCATTCCCAGGTTCATGGCCGCTTTCTGCGTGCTCAGGCGTGTGCGGAGGGAATTGTTGAAAAACACCAGCAGGGCGGTGCGGTTGCGGCCCAGGGCCTGGTCGGCAAAGGGATTCTCTTTCACGTATTTGGCTGCCTTGAGCGCCTCTTCCAGGCTGCCCAGCTGCCGGATGGATGTAAAATGTCTCATGCTGTCAGTTCATTCCAGGCGTTGACAAATGCCTGTGCAGTTTCCTCGCTCAGGGTCAGGGAAGGCAGGAGCCGGATCACCTTTTCCCCGGCAGCCCCCGTAAAGAAATGTTTCTGGAACAGAAGCCTGTCCCGAAGACCCACATATTCCGGCTTCAGTTCCAGGCCGATCATCAATCCCCGGCCCCGGTATTCGGCCACGGCCTTGTTTCCCTCCAGCGCCTTCCGGAAGAAGACGCCCAGTCTCGCGGCATTCTCCACCAGGTGCTCCGCTTCCATGATTTCCAGCACGGCGATGGCAGCTGCACAGGCCAGGTGATTCCCGCCGAAAGTGGTTCCCAGCATGCCGTAGGCCGGTTTTATGGCAGGGCTGATGAGCACGCCGCCAATCGGGAAGCCGTTGGCCATGCCTTTGGCCGAGGTGATGATGTCGGCCCGGATACCCGCGTGCTGATGGGCGTAGAAAAGCCCCGTGCGGCCGTAGCCGGACTGGATTTCGTCGGCCACCAGGAGGGTGCCCGTCTTGTCGCAGAGGTTCCTCAGGCCCCGGAGGAAATCGTCCGAGGGCTCATAGATGCCGGCGACACCCTGGATCCCTTCCACGATGACGGCGGCATAGGTTCCCCGGGTGAGTTCCTTCTCCACGGCTTCCAGATCATTCAGGGGGACGAAGGTCACGTTGGGATTGGCGTTGAACGGAGCCCGGATCTTGGGGTTGTCGGTGACCCCTACCGCCCCGGACGTGCGGCCGTGAAAGGCCTTGCCGAAAGCCAGTACCTTGGCGCGACCGGTGGCAAAGGAGGCCAGTTTCAGGGCGTTCTCGTTGGCTTCCGCCCCGCTGTTGCACAGGAAGAGCGAATAGTCGCCGTAGCCGCTGGCCTTCCCCAATTTGGCCGCCAGGGTGTTCTGGAGGCTGTTCTGCACGGCATTGGAATAGAAGCCCAGCTCCCGGGCCTGCTCGGTGAGGGCCTTCACATAATGCGGATGGCAGTGCCCCACGCTAATCACGGCATGTCCGCCGTACAGGTCCGTGTACTGCTGCCCGTCGGCCGTCCAAAGGGTGGTTCCGCTTCCGCGCACGGGCTCGATGTCCCATCTCTTATATACTTCAAATAAATCCATAGTCGGTTCTTTTCGTTCGGCCACGTTTCGGGGCCATTTTCATGGCCGAAAACTGGTTTCGGCACCGTTCGGCCACGTTTCGGGGCCTTTTTCATGGCCGGGATAATTAAAAGGCCGATGCCTTGAGGCGGAGGCCGGCGGTCTCTTCCAGGCCCAGCATCAGGTTCATGTTCTGCACCGCCTGCCCCGAAGCACCCTTGAGCAGATTGTCGATTACGGAAGTGATCACCAGTTTCTCTCCATGCTTTTCCAGGCCGATCAGGCATTTGTTGGTGTTCACCACCTGCTTCAGGTCCACCGGGCCCGGGTACAGGAAGGTGAAGGGGGCGTCGGCATAATAGCGCTCATACAGGGCACAGGCCGCGGGCAGATCCAGGGCGCAATCTGTGTGAAGTGTGGCGAAGATGCCCCGGCTGAAGTCTCCGCGCATGGGGACGAAGTTAATCTCCGGGAGCTGGGGCTGCAGGCTTCCCAGGTTCCGACGGATTTCCAGAAGGTGCTGGTGCTCAAACACTTTATAGGCGCTGACATTGGCCGTGCGCCAGCTGAAGTGGGTGCTTGCCTGAGGTTTGACGCCGGCACCGGTACTGCCGGTAATGGCCGTGACGTTGATGTCGCTCTTGAGCAAACCTTCCGCCGCGAGAGGCAGCAGGGCCAGCTGGATGGCGGTGGCGAAACAGCCGGGATTGGCCACTTTTCCGGCGCCCTGTATCCTGGCTTTCTGCCACTCCGGAAGGCCGTAAACATAGCCTTCCGACTGGTCCCGGTAATCCTGCGCCAGATCTATAACTTTTAGCCCTTCAGGCTTCTGATGCGTTTCCCAAAACTGGACGCTCTTGCCGTGGGCGCCGCAGAGAAAAAGGACATCGGCTTGTTCCAGCGGAGTTTCGGCCGAGAAATGGAGGTCCGTATCGCCCCACAGTCCTTCGTGAACCAGGGCTACAGGCTCTCCGGCGTGGCTTTCCGAATGCACGAACGAAATTGCCACGGCCGGATGGTTTACCAGCAGCCGCAGCAGTTCACCGGCCGTATATCCGGCCCCGCCAATGATTCCTACCTTATACATGGCCATCCTATTCTCCGGGGTGATGGATGGTCAGGTGCTCGTTGGGATCGTACAGCAGGCCCGTGCAGATGCACATTTTATAGTCGTGGCTTTGCAGGATGGGGAAATGCCGACAACCCTCGCAGCCCTTCCAGAACTCAGGGTCGTCCGTGAGTTCGTTATAGGGAACAGGCCGGAAGCCGAACTCGTAGTTCATCTTCATCACGGCCGCACCGGTGGTGATGGAGAAAATCTTGGCGTCCGGGAACAGTTTCCGGGACAGGATAAAGGTCTGTTCCTTGATGCGTTTGGCAAGCCCCAGCCCACGGAATTCATGGGCAACGATGAGACCGGAATTGGCCACGAACTTCTTCCCGCCCCAGGACTCGATATAGGAAAAACCGGCGAAACGGCCGTCTTCCGTGAGCGCGATCACGGCCTTGCCGAACCGCATCTTGCTGATGATATACTCCGGTGTACGCTTGGCAATACCGGTTTTCCGCTCAAGGGAAGACAGATAAATCTCCTGACAAATCTCTTCGGCGTATTTTGCGTGGCTGCCGTCAGCCACCTGCACTACGAATTCCATATTCTATTTTGTTCTACATCTCTAACCGAGTGCAAATATACAATAAAAACGCATATTTACCATATAATTTACAAAATATTGCGAATAATTATTATAATTCTGCATATTATGCAAAAATATACAAACAACACAGAGAAGGCAGGACATAAAAAAAAACACCCTCCGAGTTTTCACTCGAAGGGTGTCCGAAGAACCGCAGCTAC
>CAMHST010000035.1 GCA_946187865.1 uncultured Bacteroidales bacterium | reverse complement strand
CAGGTCATCGCCGCCGCCAAGATTGCCAACGCCCACGAGTTCATCATGGAGAAGGAGCAGGGCTACCAGACCAACATCGGCGACCGCGGCAGCAAGCTCTCCGGCGGGCAGCGCCAGCGCCTGTCCATCGCCCGGGCCATCCTGAAGAACCCGCCCATCCTCATCCTGGACGAGGCCACCGCCTCCCTGGACACCGAGAGCGAACGCCTGGTACAGGACGCCCTGGACCGCCTGATGAGCACCCGCACCACCATCGCCATCGCCCATCGGCTTTCCACCATCAAGAATGCCGACGAAATCGTCGTGATGCAGGAAGGCCGCATTGTAGAGCGCGGCCGCCACGACCAGCTCATCGGCCTAGGCGGTTATTACAAGAAACTCAACGACATGCAGGCCCTGTAAGCCCGCAGAAAGGCCGATAGTCACCATGAGCAAAAGCCACAGAACAGCCGCCCGGATCCTCTTTTTCCTGTACCTCGCAGCGGTGCTGGTGCTGTGCTTTGCGCAGTTCAAAAGCACCCCGGACGTCCCTACCACCTTCCTGGGCATTCCCACGGATAAAGTGGTGCACTTCTGCATGTTCTTCCCCTTCCCCATCCTGGCGTTCCTGGCCTTCGACAAGTACACGGAATCCATCCCCGCCACCCTCGCGTTCGCCGGGGTGAGCTTCGTGGTGGGCTTCCTGCTGGCCTGCGGCACGGAATGGGGACAGGCCACCCTCACCAACTACCGCAGCGGAGACCGGTACGACCTCCTCTCGGACACTTTAGCCCTCGCCGCAGGCACGCTCCTGGTGGTGTTTTGGGACATTTTCAAGCAGCGCCGCGGAAAAAAACGTCAAAAACCTGAAAGCCGATGAGAAAACCACTGTGGATCCTGGCCCTCCTCCTTTTTCCGCTGGCTGCCCAGGCGCAGCGTCCCGGCGCCAAAGCGTTCCGGGAAGCCACGGACTCGCTGCAGCAGCGCCTGAAGCGCCGCACCAGCGTTGACACGCCCCTGAAGCTGGAAAAAGTCACGGTGCGGGGCAGCACGCTGGACTTCTACTTCTCCCAGGAGCTCTCCGACTACCCCTGGCGCAAAGAGGACGTCCCCTGGTTCCGGGAGCAGCTGCAAACGCTGGGAAAAGCGCAGCTGGGGAGCTACAGTATCGGCAACATCTACGCCAAGCGGCAGAACCTGAAGGAGTTACCCATGCCCGCGCTCACCCGCGACGGCAAGCCCAGCCCCACCGCCCTCAAGGTGGCGGATCCGCGCGGCAATACCGTCCCGCTGGTTCAGGGGGCCGACAACTGGCCGCAGGGGCTCAGCGGCCGCCACATCGCCCTTTGGCAAAGCCACGGCCGCTACTGGGAGGCCAAGACAGACCGCTGGGAATGGCAGCGGTCGGCCACCCACAGGACCATGGAAGACCTTTTCACTCAAAGCTTTGTGCTCCCGTTCCTGATTCCCATGCTGGAGAACGCGGGCGCCGTGGTCATCACCCCCCGCGAACGGGACCCGCAGCCCTATGAGGTGGTCTGCGACAACGACCCGTCATTCGGGGAAGAGCGCACAGGCCTGCTCAGAAGACAGGGCTACTACGCGGAACAGGGCCACTGGCAGGACGCCGGAGAGGGCTTCGCAGACCGGAAACCCGTTTATCTGATGTACGAGAACCCCTTCCGGATGGGATCGGCCCGGCAAACGGCCACCACCACCGGGGAGGAAAGCGCGTCCGTCATCTGGCGGGCCGATATCCCCGAAAAAGGCAACTACGCCGTGTACGTGAGCTACAAAACCCTCCCGGAAAGCACCACGGACGCCCGGTACACGGTGCATCATCTGGGCGGCAGCACGCTCCTGCACGTGAACCAGACCATGGGCGGCGGCACCTGGGTGTACCTCGGGACCTTCCTCTTCGACAAGGGGGAAAAGGGCTACGTAAGTCTCTCGAACAAAAGCGCTTCCAATGGAAAGATTGTTTCGGCCGATGCCGTCCGCTTCGGCGGCGGAATGGGCAAGATGGAACGCGGCGGCACGCTTTCGGGCATGCCGGCCTACGTAGAGGGAGCCCTGTACCAGATGCAGTGGAACGGCGTGGAAATGAACCTGTTCGACGACTGGGACAACGACTACACCAAAGACTTCGCCGGACGCGGGAAGTGGGTGCAGGAAATCTCCGGAGGGTCGCGCGTGAATCCGTCGGCCCCGGGGCGGCGCATCCCCATAGACCTGTCGCTGGCCTTCCACACCGACGCCGGCATCACCCCCAACGACTCCATCGTGGGCACCCTCGCCATCTACACCCTAAAGGCCGACAATTCAGACATTTACGCCAACGGAGAAAGCCGGATGAACGGTCGGCTGCTGTCGGACCTGGTGCAGACGCAGGTGGTGGAAGACATCCGCGCGCTGTATGAACCGCTGTGGAGCCGCAGGCAGACCTGGGACCGCTCCTACAGCGAATCCCGCACCACGGGGGTCCCCGGCATGCTGCTGGAACTGCTTTCCCATCAGAACTTTGCCGACATGCGCTACGGCCTGGACCCCACCTTCCGCTTCAGCGTTTGCCGGGCGGTGTACAAGGGCGTCCTCAAGTACCTGAGCGCCCGGTACGACAGCCCGTATGTGGTGCAGCCGCTGCCGGTGCATGCGTTCCGGGCCAGGCTGCAGGACGGCAAGGCGGTGCTGTCGTGGTCGGCCAGTCCAGACCCGATGGAACCCACCGCCAAGGCCGATTTTTACCGTGTTTATACACGCCTGGACGACGGCGGCTTCGATGCCGGCATGCAGATCCAGGACACCACCTGCACGCTGCCGGTGCAGCCCGGCCACGTTTACAGCTTCCGGGTAGAGGCCTGCAACAGCGGCGGCCGGAGTTTCCCGTCAGAGATCCTGGCCGTGGGCATGCCCGCCGGTGGCGCGGCTGGTGGCGGGGCGGCTTCTGGCAGAGTGGCTTCCGGAGGGGCAACTTCCGGGGCTTCAGGCGCGGCGGCTTCCGGCGGGGCAACTTCCGGGGCTTCAAGCGCGGCGGCTTCCGGCAGAGTGGCTTCCGGGGCAGCTGGTGGCGGGGCGGCTTCCGGCAGGGCTGGCGGCGTCAAGAAGGTACTGATTGTGAATAACTTCACGCGGCTGTCCGCCCCCACCTGGTTCGACACACCCACCTATGCCGGCTTCCTGGACAACCAGGACAGCGGCGTGCCCCTGGGCACGGATATCCTCTATGCCGGCAGCGTGAATCAGTTCGACCGCTCCGCCCAGTGGACCGACGACGACAACCCCGGCTTCGGCGGCTCCTACACCGACCAGGGCGGCACCCGCATCGCCGGCAACACCTTCGACTACCCCGCCATGCACGGCCGCATCCTCCTCCGCGCCGGCTACAGCTTCGACTCCTCCAGCGCCGAAGCCTTCGCCGCTGCCGCTGGTACTGGCACCTCCGCTAGCACCTCTGCTGGCACCTCCCCCGACTCTCCAGGCTCGGCCGTCAACACTTCGGCCGTCAACACCTCCCCCGGCTCGACCGCCTCCGCCACCTCCGTCGGCACCTCCGCCACCTCGAACACCTCGAACACCTCGACCGGCAACACCTCCGCCAATTCGGCTGGCTCAATCACCTCGTCCGGCTCGGCCACCTCGACCATCAGTACCTCCGCCGGGACCCCTGGCGGTGCAGGCACATCGAACACCTCAGCCACCCATTCCGGATCGGCAGCCATCTCCTCCGCCGGCTCCCCTGGCGCCTCGACCGGGAATGCATCGGCCTGGGAGAGCGACGCCCAGGTGCTGGACCTGATCTGCGGGAAGCAGGTTACCACCCGTGTCGGCCGCGGGGCCGTCCCAGACCGCTACACCGTGTTCCCGGAAGCGCTGCAGGCAGCCATCACCCGCTTCACACAGGCGGGCGGCAGCGTCATCCTCTCCGGCTCCTACATCGCCACCGACGCCTGGAGCCACGTCTATCCCGTTCCCCTGGCGCCGGACAGCACCCGCAAATTCATCCAGGAAACGCTTGGCTACAAATGGGTTACAAACTTTGGCGACATCTCCGGAAAGGCCGATTCCCCCTCCTCCTCCCCCATCCGCCTGCCGGCGATTTCCTACAATCGGCAGTGGTCCGAGCACATCTACCGCGTGGAGAGCCCCGACGGCCTGGAGCCGGCATCGGCCCAAACCCGCGCGCTGCTCCGCTACAGTGGCACCCGCATCACCGCCGCCACCCTCTTCGAACCCGGCTCCTACCGCGTCGCCGCCTTCGGCTTCCCCCTGGAGACCAGCCCCCAGTTCCCCGACATCCTCACCGCCACCCTCCGCTACCTCACCCGCCCCTAGCTGGCACCTTCACACACCTGCAGCACCTAACAAGCTATCACTCATGCATTTACGCACTTATTGGTGCAACTAAAATTGCACCAATAATCCTGGAACAGACTATCTATCAAAAGCTTACGTGCTGCAACCCTCACGACATACTACAATCTCTCACGACAGGATGCAATCTCATGGCAGACTGCGCTCTCCAAACACCACCATAACCAGCACGAAACAAGAAATAGGGGCACCGCACGGTGCACACTAGCCAACACCTTCACACACCTGCAGCACCTAACGAACTATCACTCATGCATTTACGTACTTATTGGTGCAACTAAAATTGCACCAATAATCCCGGAACAAACTATCTATCAAAAGCTTACGTGCTGCAACCCTCACGACATACTACAATCTCTCACGACAGGATGCAATCTCACGACAGACAGCGCTCTCCAAGCACCACCATAACCAGCACGAAACAAGAAATAGGGCGCATCGCGCGGTGCACCTAGCTGGCACTTTCACACACCTGCAGCACCTAACGAACTATCACTCATGCATTTACGCACTTATTGGTGCAACTAAAATTGCACCAATAATCCCAGAACAAACTATCTATCAGATACTTAAGTGCTGCACTCTTACGACAGACGGCAATCTCACACGACCTCATGGCAGACAGCGCTCTCCAAACACCACCCTGACCAGCACAAAACACGAAATAGGGCACACCGCGGTGCACCCTATCTGTCAAAACGAAAACTGCAACCTGCATCCGCTCAGGAAACACAAGCCCCAGCCGCAAAAAAACCTACATCCGCTCCGGCAGCTGGATGCCCAGCAGACCCATCGCAGAACGCAGGGTACGGGCCAGAGTGTCAATGAGTTCCAGGCGGTAACGCAGCACGGCCGGGTCCTCTTCCTTGAGGATGGGCGTGTCGTGGTAGTACTGGTTGAACTCCTTGGCCAGCTCGTAGGCGTAGTTGGCAATGACGGCGGGACTCAGCGCAGCACCGGCCTCCGCCACCTTGCCGGGGAACAGCCCCAGCAGTTTCACCAGGCGGATTTCCTTGGCCGACGGCTGCGAAGAAGCCGTCACGTCGGCCGGACCGTAAGCCACCGTAGCCTTGCGCAGGATGCTGCAGATCCGCGCGTGCGTGTACTGGATGAAAGGACCCGTGTTCCCGTTAAAGTCGATAGACTCCTTGGGGTTGAACAGCATGGTCTTCTTGGGATCTACCTTGATAATGAAATACTTCAGCGCCCCAAGGCCGATCATCCGATACAGCGACTCCCGCTCGGAGGCGGAAAGGTCTGCCAGCTTGCCGCTTTCCTCGGATGTGCGGCGGGCTTCCTCGTACATGCTCTGGATGAGGTCGTCCGCGTCCACCACCGTACCCTCGCGGGATTTCATCTTGCCCTCCGGCAGTTCTACCATGCCGTAGGACAGGTGGTAAATCTGTGAAGCCCAGGCAAATCCCAGCTTGGCCAGGATGAGCTTGAGCACCTGGAAGTGGTAATCCTGCTCGTTGCCCACCACATAGACATGGGAATCCAGTTTATAATTGGTGAAACGGCGCTCTGCCGTGCCCAGATCCTGGGTGATGTACACGGAAGTGCCGTCTCCGCGGAGCACCAGCTTGCGGTCCAGGCCGTCGGCCGTGAGGTCGCACCAGACGCTGCCGTCCGGGTCCTTCACGAATACGCCCTCCTGCAAACCCTTCTGCACCAGTTCCTTACCAAGCAGATAAGTCTCCGACTCGTGGTCTACCTGGTCAAAGGTGATGCCCAGCGCGGCGTATGTCTCGTCGAAACCGGCATACACCCAGCTGTTCATCATGGACCAGAGCTTCCGCACGTGAGGGTCGTTCTGCTCCCACTTCACCAGCATTTCGTGCGCCTCTTTCAGCGAAGGCGCCTGCTTTTTGGCTTCCTCTTCCGGAACGCCGGATGCCACCAGTTCCGCGACCTCTGCCTTGTACATCTTGTCAAAGGCCACATAGCAGTCTCCCACCAGGTGGTCTCCCTTCTTGCCCGTACTCTCGGGCGTGGCCCCGTTGAAGCATTTCTCCCAGGCCAGCATGCTCTTGCAGATGTGCACGCCGCGGTCGTTGACGATAGTGGACTTCACTACCTCGTTGCCACAGGCCTTCAAAATCCGGGAAACGCTGTCTCCCAGGAGGTTGTTGCGGATATGCCCCAGGTGCAGGGGCTTGTTGGTATTGGGGCTGGAGAATTCCACCATGATGCGGCGCCCGGTAGCGGGCAGCTGCCCGAAGGAAGCGTCTCCCGCCATGGCAGAGAGCGACTCGTTCCAATAGATGGAAGAGAACGACAGGTTGAGAAAACCTTTTACCGAATTAAACGCCTGAATCTCAGGGACATTGTCCACCAGCCATGCGCCTATCGCGTTGCCGGTGGCATCCGGAGCCTGGTGCGTGATTTTCAGAAGCGGGAAGGTGACCAGGGTATAGTCTCCCTCAAATTCCTTGCGCGTAACGGAAACCTGCAGGGCGCTCTCCGGCACCTCTGCGCCATACAAGGCCTGGATGGCCCGGGCAGCCTGTTGCTGAATGAAAGCTTCCGGACTCATCCCAGGTATCCTTTAAGCAGTTTGGAACGGGACGGGCTTTTAAGCCGACGGATGGCCTTCTCCTTGATCTGGCGCACACGCTCCCGGGTAAGGCCGAAACGTTCTCCGATCTCTTCCAGGGTCATTTCCTGGCAGCCGATTCCGAAGAAAGACTTGATAATCTCCCGCTCGCGGTCCGTGAGGGTGCTTAGGGCACGCTCGATCTCCGTGTTCAGGGATTCGTTCACCAGGCCGCGGTCTGCGCTGGGGGAATCGTCGTTGGGGAGCACGTCCAGCAGGCTGTTGTCTTCCCCTTCCACGAACGGGGCGTCTACGCTCACGTGGCGGCCGCTCACCCGAAGGGTATCCGAAATCTTGTCCTTGGGAACGTCGATCATTTCCGAGAGTTCCTCGTTGGAGGGCTGGCGCTCGTTCTCCTGCTCAAACTTGGACAAGGCCTTGTTGATCTTGTTCAGCGAACCCACCTGGTTCAGGGGAAGGCGGACGATACGGCTTTGTTCGGCCAGGGCCTGCAGAATGCTCTGCCGAATCCACCACACGGCGTAGGAGATGAATTTGAAGCCGCGGGTTTCGTCGAACTTTTCTGCAGCCTTGATCAGGCCCAGGTTGCCTTCGTTGATCAGGTCCGGAAGGCTAAGACCCTGGTTCTGATACTGTTTGGCCACGGATACCACAAAACGCAAGTTGGCGCGGGTGAGTTTCTCCAGGGCGGCCTGGTCTCCTTTGCGGATGCGCTGGGCCAGTTCCACTTCCTCGTCGGGGGTGACCAGCTCTTCGCGGCCGATCTCCTGGAGGTACTTGTCCAGCGACGCGCTCTCGCGGTTGGTGATGGACTTGGTGATTTTAAGTTGTCTCATTATCTCTACAAAAAAATTACGGTCGGTCCGCAAGGGACCGGCCGCAATCCTTATCCGGGGCAAGAGGCTGTTCCCTTACTTGCCAAAGCCGAAGTAGAACGCCCTTCCGTTCTTGTCCACACCCTCTATATAAATGGCGCGGTTTGCCTTCTTGGCCTTGGCGATAATGTCTTCGGGTTTTGAAACCTGCTCGTCGTTCACGTAGACGATGATACCGCCGGCACGTGCGCCTGCATCGGCCATCTTGCCTTCTCCGACAGAGACAATCTCCACACCGGAACGCAGACCCAGGGCTTTCAGCGTTTCTCCATCGGCCGGCTTGAGTCTTGCACCGTAGAAGACAACGGAGCCGTCTACATCCGTTTCACCGTTTTCGGTGGCGGCGGCATGGAAGGTAACCGTGGCGGTTTTCTCCTTGCCGTCCCGGATGTAAGTAACCGTAGCCTTGTCTCCGGGGTGATACTCGTTCACCTTGGCCTGCACGGAAGAAGCATCCTTAACAGTCTGGCCGTCAATGGCAATGATGACATCGTTTTTGGCCAGTCCGGCCTGCTCGGCGGCACTTCCCTTCAAAACCTCGTTAATATATACGCCCGTCACCGAAGAAAGTTTCATTTCGTCGGCAAACTTTTTGTCCACCGTAACCATGGTAATGCCCAGCAGGGCACGCTTCACGGAGCCGAAGTCTATAAGGTCCGCCGCCACGCGCTTGACGATGTTCACCGGAACGGCGAAGGAGTAGCCGGTGTAGGAACCGGTCTGGGAAACGATGGCGGTGTTGATACCCACCAGCTCACCCTTCTTATTCACCAGGGCGCCGCCCGAGTTGCCGGGATTCACGGCTGCATCGGTCTGGATGAAAGACTCGATCTTGAATTCGCCGCTGCCGTCCGGCATGGAACGGCCCTTGGCGCTCACGATACCGGCAGTGATGGTACTGCGCAGCTGGGCGCCCAGCGGAGAGCCGATAGCCAGGACCCACTCGCCCAGGCGGAGCTGGTCAGAGTCTCCCATCGGAATCGTGGGCAGGCCGGAAGCGTCTATCTTGATGATGGCCACGTCCGTAGCGGGATCCGTGCCCACCACCGTGGCGGTGTACTGCTCGTTGTTGTTCAGGGTGACGGTGATGTTGGTGGCATCCTGCACCACATGGTTGTTGGTGACGATGTAGCCGTCCTGGCGGATAATCACGCCACTGCCGCTGCCCTTCTGCTCACGGGAGCGGGGCTGGCCGTACTCGTCGCCGAAGAAAAAGCGGAAGAACGGGTCTATGGTCTGGTACTGGGAACGGCTCTGGACCGTTACCTCTACATAAACGACAGCCTCTACGGCATTCTCCGCGGCATAAGTGAAGTCGGGATAGTCGGTGTCTGCCAAATTGACAGTCCGGTATTCCACCGCGTTTCCTTCGCTGTCACGCACCACCTGGGGTTCCTTGGGCTCCGAGGCACGAACCACGGCAAACGCAGTGAGGCCGCTGGCCAGGATGGACAGCAAAACAGTCAAAATACCTTTTTTCATATTAATACACGTTTAACAAATTTCATTTTCTCCGGTGCAATTTTTCAAAAGCTATGCCACCACGCCAGATTGTCGGCAAAAGATTTGGATTCTTAATTTTTATTAATAACTTTGCATGCAGATGACAAGAATGAGCGCATACGTACATCACCACCACCGTTCTGGACAAGACCGGTAGGAGATTCGTCGTATGTACATGCATAGAGGGGCTTACCGGTACCGGCAGGCCCCTTTTTTCAGGCTCCGGCACCTCCCCAAAAGCATTTCGGCACCTGAAACAAGAACAGTTAACAAATAGACACACATGCTAAGACTGGCACTTCAATCCAAAGGGCGGCTGAGCGAGGAAAGTACCGCCCTGCTTCGTGAGATCGGGATAGACCTGGACGACTCCCACCGCAAATTCCTCCTGCAGGCCCCCAATTTCCCCCTGGAGCTGCTGTACATGCGGGACGACGACATCCCCCAGGTGGTGTCCGACGGCACCGCCGCCCTGGGCATCGTCGGCCTGAACGAGGTGGTGGAACGGGGCCTCCCCGTAGAAATTGTCAAACGCCTGGGATTCAGCACCTGCCGCATCTCCCTGGCCGTTCCCAAAAACGCCGGGTACGACGGTCCCCAGTGGTTCAGCGGCAAGCGCATCGCCACCTCCTACCCCCGTATCCTGGCCGACTGGCTGCAGGAGAAAGGCATCGACGCCAAGGTGCAGGTGATCACCGGATCCGTAGAGGTAGCCCCGGCGGCCGGCATCGCCGACGCCATCTTCGACATCGTCTCTTCCGGCGGCACCCTGGTGGCCAACGGCCTGCAGGAGGTGGAGAAAGTTTTCTGGTCCGAAGCCGTGCTCATCTCCAACGGGAAACTGGACAAGGAGGACCGCTCCGTCCTGGACGAGATGCTTTTCCGCATCGACTCCGCCATGGTGAGCCGCCGCAAGAAATACCTCCTGATGAACATCCCCAGAGAAGCGGTGGACGAGGCCATCCGGATTATCCCCGCCATGCGCAGCCCCACCATCATGCCCCTTGCCGCAGAAGGCTGGTGCTCTATGCATTCGGTGGTGGAAGAGGCCGACCTCTGGGAAAAGATCAAACGCCTGAAGGCCATCGGGGCCGAGGGCATCCTGGTACTGAACATAGACAAGCTCATCCCATGACAAGCATCTTCACCAATCCCTCCAGAGACGCCTGGGAGGCCCTCTGTGAGCGCCCGTCGGCCCGAAATCAAGAAGTCCGGGAACGGGTGGAAGCCATCCTGGAGAAGGTCAGGACCCGGGGCGACGAAGCCCTGATGGAGCTGGCCAGGGAGATTGAAGGGCGTCCCCTGAAGAGCCTGGAAGTGACCGGGGCCGAAATCCGGGAAGCCGGGGAGAAGGTCTCCCCCGCCGTGAAGAAGGCCATCGGACAGGCCTTCGACCACATCCGCGCCTTCCACGAGGCCCAGCAGCCCCGCGAAATCTGCCTGGAGACTGCTCCGGGTGTCAAGTGCATCCAGCGGCCCGTCCCCATCGAAAACGTGGGCCTGTACATCCCCGGCGGCAGCGCTCCCCTGTTCTCCACCGTGCTGATGCTCGCCGTGCCCGCCCTGATTGCCGGCAGCCCGCACCGGATCCTGTGCACCCCCGCCGGAAAAGACGGGAAAGTGAGCCCGGAAGTGCTCTACGCAGCCTCCCTCTGTCAGGTGGGCCGAATCTTCAAACTGGGCGGGGCGCAGGCCGTCGCCGCCATGGCCTACGGCACGCGCACCGTTCCCCGGGTGGACAAGATCTTCGGCCCCGGCAACCAGTACGTGACCACCGCCAAGCAGCTCCTGAGCGCCGGCACCGTGGCCATCGACATGCCCGCCGGCCCTTCGGAAGTGATGGTCATTGCCGATGAAACCACGTCCCCGGCCTTTGCCGCCGCAGACCTTCTCTCCCAGGCCGAGCACGGCCCCGACAGCCAGGTCATGCTCCTGTGCAAGAACCTGAGCGTGTGCGAGGCCATCCTGAAGGAGGTGGACCGGCAGGCCGCCCTGCTGCCCCGCAGCGCCGTGGCCCTGCAGGCCTTGGACAAGAGCCGCGCCATCATCTTCGCCAAGCGCCAGGACTGCATCGACTTTGCCAACTGCTATGCGCCGGAGCACCTGATCATCGCCACCCTGGACCCTTGGAGCATCGCCGACCAAATCACCGCCGCCGGCAGCATCTTTGTGGGTCCCTACACGCCGGAAAGCGCAGGCGACTACGCCTCCGGCACCAACCACACCCTGCCCACCTCCGGCTGGGCCCGTTCCTTCAGCGGGGTGAACCTGGACAGTTTCTACCGCAAGATGACCCTGCAGGAGATCAGCCGGGAAGGCCTGGAAGGCCTCCGGGACACCATCGTGGACATGGCCCGGGCCGAAGGTCTCCAGGCACACGCCAACGCCGTAATCCTCCGAACCCATGCATGAGATAGAAAAACTGGTGCGGGAGAACATCCGCTCGCTCTCCCCTTATTCCACGGCCCGGGACGAGTACCAGGGCACCCCCGGGGTGTTCCTGGACGCCAACGAGAACCCCTTTCCCGGTGAGCTGGGCTTCAACCGCTACCCGGACCCGCGGCAGAAAGCCCTGAAAGCCCGCGTATCGGCCTTGAAAGGCCTCCCCGTGGAGAACATCTTCCTGGGGAACGGCAGCGACGAGGCTATCGACCTGATGTACAGAATCTTCTGCACACCCGGACAAGACAACGCCCTGGTCATCGCACCCAGCTACGGGATGTACACCGTAGCGGCCGACATCAACGATGTCCGGGTGCGGAGCATCCACCTGGGGCCGGACTTTTCCCTTCCCGTGGATGCCATCCGGATCGCCACCGACAAACACACCAAGCTCCTGTTCCTGTGCAGTCCCAACAACCCGTCCGGCAACGCATTCTCCCCCGAAACGCTGCTTTCCCTGACAGAGAATTTCCCCGGCATCGTGGTCCTGGACGAGGCCTATGCCGACTTCAGCGCCCGGGGAAGCCTGCGCACCAAAGTGCTCCGCTACCGGAACCTGGTGGTGCTGCAGACCTTCTCCAAGGCCTACGGGATGGCCGGCATCCGCCTGGGAATGGCCTTTGCCGACAGCTATGTCATCGAGCTGATGAACCGGGTGAAATACCCGTACAACATCAGCCAGCCGGCCCAGGACATGGCGCTGGAGGCGCTCGCCTACACGCCGGAAGAGGAAGTGGCGGTCATTATCCGGGAGCGGACGCGCCTTGCCGGCGCCCTCCCCGCCTTCCGCTTTGTCCGGAAGGTATGGCCCTCGGACGCCAACTTCCTGCTGGTGCGGGTGGACGATGCCGACGCCCTGTACAACTTCCTGCTGGAGCGGGGCATCATCGTGAGAAACCGCTCCCGGATTAAAGGCTGCGAGAAGTGCCTGCGCATTACCGTGGGCACACCCGAAGAAAACGACAAACTGCTAAACGCCCTTTCCGATTATGAAAAAAGCCATCTTCGTCGACCGTGACGGAACGCTCCTGAAAGAGCCCGCCGACGAGCAGATAGACTCCCTGGAAAAAGTGGAATTCGTGCCCGGGGCCATCTCCGGACTCAAAGCCCTCGCGGACCTGGGTTACGAGCTGGTCATGGCCTCCAACCAGGACGGCCTGGGAACGCCGGCCTTCCCGGAAGAGACCTTCTGGCCCGCCCAGAACCTGCTGCTGAAAACGCTGGAAGGAGAAGGCATCCGCTTTGACAATATCCTGATAGACAGAAGCTTCCCGGAGGAAAACTCACCCTGCCGCAAACCTCGCACGGGGATGTTCGGCCCGTACCTGGACGGGAGTTACGACCTCCCTGCCTGCTGGGTCATTGGAGACCGGGAAACGGACCTGCAGCTGGCCGCCAACCTGGGCGCCCGGGGCCTGCAGCTGGGGCCGCTCAGCTGGGCCGATATTGTCGATATCATCCGCAGCAGCAGTGCGGCCGGACAGGCCCCTTCCTCCGCAAATAAGAAGGCCGATGCTCCGTCAAAGGGCATAGCCCCTCCGACTGCGGGACCGGCGGCGGTTCGCAGCGCCGTGGTGGAGCGGAAGACCGCCGAGACGGATATCTGCGTGCGCGTGGACCTGGACGGGAAAGGCCCTTCCGGGGTGGATACCGGCCTGAAGTTCCTGGACCACATGCTCACCCAGCTTATCCACCATGGCGGGATCGGCCTGGAGATCCGCTGCAAGGGCGATCTGGAGGTGGACGAGCACCACACCATGGAAGACGTGGCCATCGCCCTGGGAGAGGCCCTGCGTAGGGCCCTGGGCGACAAGCGGGGAATCGACCGCTACGGCTTCGCCCTGCCCATGGACGAGAGCCGCGCCCTGGTGCTGCTGGATTTCGGCGGCCGGGCGGAGCTGGTGTGGGACGTGCAGTTCACCCGCGAATACGTGGGCGACGTGCCCACGGAGATGTTCCACCACTTCTTCAAGTCCCTCTCCAACGCCATGCAGGCCAACCTGTACATCCAAGCCCGGGGCGAGAACAACCACCACCTGGCCGAGGGCATTTTCAAGGCGTTCGCCCGCACCCTGAAGCAGGCTGTGCGGCGGAATCCGTTCAGTTACGACTTACCTTCCAGCAAAGGACTCCTATGATTGCCATCATCGACTATGAAGCCGGCAATATCTGCTCGGTGAAAAACGCGCTGAAGCGCCTGGGCGCCGTCTATGAGCTGACGGCCGACCCCGCCGTCATCCGTGCCGCCGACAAAGTGATCCTCCCCGGCGTGGGCAACGCCGCCGAGGCCATGGCCAGCCTGGAAAAGACCGGACTCACCGGGCTCATCAAGAGCCTGCGGCAGCCGGTGCTGGGCATCTGCGTGGGCCTGCAGCTGATGTGCCGGAGCTCGGAAGAGGGCCCTGTGGGCTGCCTGAGCCTGTTTGACTGCCGGGTGCGCCGTTTCCCGGAGCAGCCCGGGGCCAAAGTGCCCCACATGGGCTGGAACGGTATCGGCAACCTGGACAGCAAACTGTTCAAGGAGGTTCCGGAAGGCAGCTACGTTTACTTCGTGCACTCCTACTGTCCCGACCTGTGCCCCGACACCATCGCCACCTGCCGCCACGGGGACGTACTTTTCAGCGCCGCCCTTCGCTGGGAGAATTTCTACGGGACGCAGTTCCATCCCGAAAAAAGCGGCGGCGTGGGAGCGCAGATCCTGCAAAACTTCCTGGCGCTATGATTAAGATTGTACCCGCGATAGACCTTATTGGCGGCCGATGCGTACGCCTGACCCAGGGGGATTACGGCAGCCAGAAAGCCTACGACGGCATGCCTGCGGAGGTGGCCCGCCGCTATGCCGACGCCGGAGTGGAGCGCATCCACCTGGTCGATCTGGACGGAGCCAAAGCCGGCGCTCCGGCCAACCTGAAGGTCCTGGAAGCCATTGCCGGCGCCGTTTCCTGCGAGCTGGAATGGGGCGGCGGAATCAGCAGTACAGCGGCGCTGGAAAGCGTTTTTTCGGCCGGAGCCACACATGCCATCGCAGGCAGCGTGGCCGCTTTGCAGCCGGAGCTGTTCCAGACCTGGCTGCAGCGGTTCGGTGCACGGATCATTCTCGGGGCCGACGTCCGGGACGGGCGCATCGCCGTAAAAGGCTGGCTGGAAGAGGCTTCCCTCACCGCCGAAGCCCTGGTGCGACGCTTCCTGCCCCTGGGGCTTCGGGAGTGCATCGTCACGGACATCGCCCGGGACGGCATGCTGTCCGGGCCTTCGTCGGCCTTGTACGTGAAGCTGCAGGCGGCGTTCCCGGAGGTTTCCTTTACGGTCTCCGGCGGCATTTCCTCCATGGATGACATCCGGGCCCTGGACGCGCTGGGACTTCGGAAAGTGATTGTGGGAAAGGCCTTTTACGAGGGCCGGATTACGCTTAAAGACATAGCCTTATGGTCGCAAAACGCATAATACCCTGCCTGGATGTCAAGAACGGCCAGGTGGTGAAAGGGATCAACTTCGAGGGCCTGCGCGAGGTGGGCGACGCCGTGGAAATGGGCGTCCGCTACGCCCGCGACGGGGCCGACGAGCTGGTCTATCTGGACATCAGCGCCACCCGGGAAGGCCGGGGCACCTTCGCCGCCCTGGTGGAGCAGATCGCCCTGGGGATTGACATTCCCTTCACGGTGGGGGGCGGAATCGGCTCGCTGGACGACGCCGCACGGCTGCTGGACGCCGGGGCCGACAAAATCTCGGTGAACAGCGCCGCCCTCGCCCGTCCGCAGCTGATCGGGGAGATTGCCCGCAAATACGGCAGCCAGTTCGTGGTGCTGGCGATTGACGCCAAAGAGGTGGATGGCCGATGGCTGTGCACCACCCACGGCGGCACGCGCTTTACGGAGCGGGAGCTCTTCGACTGGGCCCGGGAGGGGCAGGAGCGCGGCGCCGGGGAGATCCTGTTCACCTCCATGGACCACGACGGCACCCGGGCCGGCTACGCCTGCGAGCTGTATGCCCGCCTGGACAGCCTGCTTTCCATCCCGGTCATCGCTTCCGGCGGGGCGGGCTCCGTGCAGGACATCGTGGACGTGCTCACCCGGGGGCGGGCCAGCGCCGCCCTGGCCGCCAGCATCTTCCACTTCGGGGAGATTCCCGTCCCGCAGTTGAAGTCGGCCCTTGCCGCCGCCGGCGTGCCGGTGCGCCTCTAGCCTGCTTCCGCTCGGCCATGAAAACCGGCCAAAAACGTGGACGAAACCATTGAAAACGACCGTTCGGCCATGAAAATCGGCCAAGAACGTGGACGAAACAATTGAAAACGATTAAAAATGCAATTCGACGACTTCAATCTTAGCAAGACCGGCGACGGTTTGTTGCCAGTGATTGTCCAGGATGCCACCACCCTGAAGGTGCTCATGCTGGGCTACATGAACCGGGAAGCCTACGACAAGAGCGTGGCGGAAGGGGTGGTAACCTTCTGGTCCCGCACGCGGAAGTGCCTCTGGACCAAGGGGGAAACCAGCGGCAACTTCCTGCACATCGTGAATATGTACCCGGACTGTGATGCCGACACGCTCCTGATCCAGGCTCGCCCGGACGGCCCCACCTGCCACCGGGGCACCACGGCCTGCTTCGACACGCTGGAAGAGGAAGGCTTCGTCCGTGAACTGAGCGCCCTTATCCGGGACCGGCACCGGAAGATGCCGGAAGGCTCCTACACCACCCGGCTGTTTATCAAGGGGCCGAAGGTGATCGGCAAAAAAGTGGGCGAAGAAGCCGTTGAGACGGCCTTGGAAGCTGCCACGGGAAACCGCACGCGCTTTATCTACGAGGCCTCGGACCTGGTGTACCACCTGCTGGTGCTGCTGGAGAGCATGGACGTTACGCCGCAGGAGCTGGAAAGGGAACTTGCGCTTCGGCACCGCTGAAATTATAGGCGGCAGAATTAGGCCGTTTGGGAGAAAATGTTTATATTTGTGAACTGACATTGTAAAGCAAAATAGACCAGATATGAAACTGAACATTTCCAGCACCAATCTCCTGAAGGCCCTTCTGGACGTATCCAAGGCCATTCCTTCCAAATCTCCGCTTCCCATTCTGGAGAACTTCCTGTTTGTGCTCAAGGAGGGCAAGCTGGAAATCACGGCATCGGACTCGGAACTCACCCTGCGCACCTGCATTGAAGTGGACGCGGCAGAGGAAGACGGCGCCATCGCCATTCCCGCCCGGCACATGATAGACCTCCTGAAGGAGCTCCCGGACCAGCCCCTGGGCATCCGCACCACCTCGGACAGCGCATTCGAGTGCACCTGGGCCAGCGGCAACTCCGTACTGCCCTACTTCCCGGCCGACGATTATCCGGAAATCAAATCCACCCCGGCCGATGCTCTTAAGGTGGAATTCCCGGCAGAAACCCTGGTAGAAGGCATCCAGAGCACCATTTACGCCACCGCAGACGACGAAATCCGCCCGGCTATGAACGGTATTTTCTTCGACATGGCCCCGGAAAGCACCACCCTGGTGGCCTCGGACTCCCACAAGCTCATCTGCTACACCACCCAGGATGTGAAAGCCCCCGAAAAGGCCTCCTTCATCCTGCACAAGAAACCCGCCGGGGTGCTCCGCTCCATCATCGGCAAAGACGCAGAGACGGTGGAAGTCTGCTTCGACAGCACCACGGCCCAGTTCAGTTTCGGCGGCACCACCATGATCTGCCGCCTGGTCGTGGGTAAATACCCCAAATACCGGGACGTGATCCCTTCCGGCAATTCCAATATCCTGCAGATAGACAGGCAGCTTCTCCTGAACACCGTCAAGCGCGTGGCCGTGTGCGCCAACAAGGCCTCCAACCACATCAAGCTCACCCTCAAGGAGGGACAGCTGGAGATATCGGCCCAGGACCTGGGCTTCGCGCTGGCCGCCTATGAGAAGATTGCCTGCAACTACCAGGGCGCGGAGCTTTCCATCGGCTTCAAATCCACCTTCCTCACGGAGATTCTGGCCAACATGGGCTGCAACTCCCTGGTAATCAAGTTTGCCGATGCCCGCCGCGCCGCCCTCATCCTCCCCTCGGAAGAAGAAGCCGCCACGGAAAAGGTCTGCGGTATCCTCATGCCCATCATGATCCAGTAACCTGCGGCTGCTGGATTAAAATAGATACCCAATCCCTGAATCCCTTCCCCAGCGGAAGGGACTTCCCTTTACCCTTCGGGGCTCAAAATTGACAGAATGGAACTGAATTTACAACGCCCGCTGCTGTTCTTCGACATCGAAAGCACGGGACTCAATATCGCCTCGGACTGCATTGCAGAACTGAGCTTTGTGAAAGTGATGCCGGGCGGTGAAACCCGCATCAAAACCTGGCGGTTCAAGCCCTGGGATTATCTTGCCCAGCGGCAGTATCCCATGAATCCGCAGGCATCGGCCGTAAACGGTATCAAAGACGAAGACCTCTCCGCCTGCCCCCGCTTCTGCGACAAAGTGGACGAGGTTGTGGAATGGCTGGCCGACGCCGACTTGGCCGGCTTCAACTCCGCCAAGTTCGACCTTCCCATGCTGGCGGAAGAGATCGAGCGCGTACGGCTGCACCTGCACAAAGACATCGACATAGACCTTCACGCCAAACTGATGGTGGATGTGCAGAATATCTACCACTACATGGAGCCCCGCAACCTCAAGGCCGCCTACCGCTTCTACTGCGGCGGGACAGACTTCGAGAATGCCCACACGGCGGAGGCAGACACCATCGCCACCATGGAAGTGCTTAAGGGTCAGCTGGATATGTACCCGGACAAACTCAAGAACGACGTCACCTTCCTCTCCGGGGTGGGCGGCCGTCCCCGCACCGTGGACTACGCCGGCCGGCTCATCCTGAACGACGAGGGAGAAGCGGTCATCAGTTTCGGCAAACACAAGGGCCGCACCGCCCGGGAAGTCTGGCAGTCAGAGCCGTCCTACTTTGCCTGGATTGACGGCGGAGACTTCACCCTGGACACCAAACGTCAGTTCAACCGGCTCAAAAATCAGTTCCAGCAGGAGCGCAAGGCTGCCCTCAACCGCCCCGCCACCTCCGACGAGCTGGCCGGCCTTGCCCAAAAGTTCAACACCGGCAAACTGTTCTGATTTCAGCCGGGGCTGCTTCAGCACCCATCTCGCTGATTATCAACTACTTTCAAGTTTATTGGTGCAAAAATAATTGCACCAATAAACATGCATACCACTGACAGTCAATCACTTAGATGCCGCATCAGAAGTTCAACATCGGCAAACTCCTCTGATATCGGCCGGGGCTGCTTCAGCACCCATCTCGCTGATTATCAACTACTTTCAAGTTTATTGGTGCAAAAATAATTGCACCAATAAACATGCATACAACTGATAGTCAATCACTTAGATGCTGCAGGCAGAGGGAAGTAATAGTGCATGGGGGCGGAAGTACCCGAGAAAATGTGCACCAGGTCTTCAAGAATCCAGTCCGGATGGACCGGGCCTGTTTCCCAGAAAAGGTTGCCGCCTCCGGGCGTTTCCTGCAAGGTGTTGTTCCATACGGCACGGCCCAGCACCGGAAAGTCCCGGAACAGCGGGTGCACGCTCCGCAACTGGTCCCGCGTGCGGCACCAACCGGGGTTCAGCCAGACATCGGCCTCCTGTGCATAGGCATAAGCCTGTTCCAGGCCGATGGTTCCAGACTCCTGCCGGCCAGGCACAGACCCTAGCAACTCGCCGCCGGCATCCTGCACCAGTCGGGCCATGTAGTTGTCGCCGCCGGGGATGTACCAAATGTCGGCATAGGGAATGTTGATAAGCACCTTGCGCCGCGTGCTCACTTGCGGTCCGGGGGCAATGCCGGCCCCGGCAATGGCAGGACCGGTTTGGGTGAGGGCGGCACCCGCTTGGTCGGTGGCCGCAGACTTGTCCTTCGCCGCTGCAGAACCGGCCCGGACAGCGGCAGACCCAGCCTGGACAACTTCAGAATCAGGATGTTGAACCAGGGAGAGATAGCGGTCGCGGACGGACGTAAAGACGGAGTCGGCCTGGCTGGAGCGGCCGGTGAGGGCCCCGAAAAGCTTCACGTATTCCGCCCGAGCCAAGGGATGACTTTCCAGATGCTCGCTAAGGACGACGCAGCGGATGCCCAGATCCCGGAGCTTGGAAAGGTAAGGCGGCTCGACCGCACCCACGGCATAGGTCAGGAAAACATCCGGACGGGCACGGACGATGGCCTCATAGTCCAGGGCGGCATCGTAGCCGACTTCCACAGCGGCCGCCTTCACCTGCGGATTCCCGAGGTAATCCTTCCCGGAAACGCCTACAGCAGAGGCCGATGCACCTATCGCATCCAGGTATCCCACATAGGAAGAGGACATGCACACCATGCGCTTCAGCGGCGGCACCAGCGTATCCGGAGCGGCGCCCTGCGGGGAATACACCACCACGGAGCCCTCATCCGTGATGCTGAACCACTGCGCATATTCCACGGCCGATGATTGTGCCTGCGACAGGGCGGATGATGCCTGGGCCGATGATTGCACCGACGACGAGGCGGACGATGACCGGGCCGATGATGGCACCGACGACGAGGCGGCCGAGGACCGGGCCGAGGACGCCTCACCTGCGCAGGTGCATGCGCAGACGAGCCATGTTGCAAGAAAAAGTGCCGCCAGAGGCCGTATGCCTGGCAACATGGCCGCAAAAAGGGCCATTTCCCGCCGAATGCCTGCCATGTTGCGGCCCGGAACGCTGTCCAGGGCCGATTTTCTTGCAACATGGCCGGGATATTTGTAATTTTGCATGCACAAATGTAGCAATTCCGCAAGAGACAGCCAAATGATTGCCCGCCTGCTCATATCGGTCTGCCTGCTGCTGCCGGGGACACACCCTCCAGTGGCGGCACGGCCTGTGCCTGACACTCTCCCCTCACCACCGGACACACTTTCTCCTGCGGCGGTGAGTGCCCGCAGGCAGATTTCACCCCCGACGGAGAGTGCCACCGGGGAAAAGCTGCAGCGCGCACTGAATGTGAGCGACGCCATCCGGGATTTCAGCGGCATCCAGCTCAGGGATTACGGGGGCGCCGGCGGGCTCAAGACCATTAACGTAAGGAGCCTGGGAAGCGCCCATACGGCCATTTTCCTGGATGGGGTTCCCATCGACAACGCCCAGAACATGCAAGTGGACCTGGGCAGGCTGGCCACTTCCAGCCTGGAGCGGATAGACCTGTATCAGGGGCAGCGCTCGGAACTGCTCCAGAGCGCCCGGGAATACGGCAGCGCCAGTTCCCTGCACTTGAAAAGCGCCATGCCATCCGGAAAGCGTCTGGTCAAGCTGCACCTGCACGGCGGCGCCTTTGGAACCGTGGCGCCCGAAGCCGGCTGGGAACAGGGCTGGGGGGCACGGCTCCGTTCCCGCATCCAAGTGGCGGCAAGCCTTTCCCACGGACGTTATCCCTTCCGGATCAAGGACTTCCGGAACACACCCGACGGCTACGTCGGCTACGATACGCTCATGACCCGGGAGAATGGGGACCTGAAGGCTTTCCGCACCCTGGCCCAGCTTTTCTACCTGCCGGAAGGGGGGCAATACCAACTGTCCGTCAACTGGTACGACTCCGAGCGGGGCATCCCCGGTCCGGTTTACAAACAGGCCGACAAATACCCCCTCTCCACCGACAGGCAGGAAGACCGGAACCTGAGCGTCCAGGCCAGCGGAGAGCAGCGTCTGGGGGAAAAAGTCCAGCTGCTCCTGAGCGGAAAATATGCCCGGGACTACCTGTCCTACCTGGATGTGTCGGAGCTGGACCCGACGGTCATGGCCACGTGGAAGTACCTGCAGCAGAGCGCCTATCTTTCCGGAGCCCTGGACTGGGAGGCCGCCAGCTGGCTGCACGTTTCGGGAGCGGTGGACGGCCTTCTGGAAACCCTGGAAGCGCAGGTCCCCGCCCGGCGGAGAACCCTTTTCGCCGCCCTGGCAGGATCTCTTTTCAAAGGCCCCTGGCGGGCCAGCCTGTCGCTGCAGTACCAGCTTTCCTCCGGGGCGGGCAATTACAGCTTCCTCTCCCCCGCCCTGCTCCTCAACTGGCACCCGGCGCCGGAATGGGAATTCGGAGGCCTGGTAAAACGCTCCTGCCGTCTGCCCAGCTTCAACGACCTCTATTACACCAACGTGACGGTCCGGGGACTGGAGCCCGAAAGCGTCTGGCAGGCCGCCGCCCGGTGGAGCTGGAAAAAGCAGATCGGCCCGTGGCAATTCAACGCCCGGGAGGAACTCTATTACAACTGGGTGGAAAACAAGCTTGTCGCCGTGCCCAACGGAAGCCTGTTCCGCTGGTCCATGTACAACATCGGCGGGGTGCACATCTTCGGAGACGAAATATCGGCCCGGGCCGCTTACGATATAGGCCGATGGATGGCCGGAGCCACCGCCCGCTACTCCTACCAGCTGGCCCGGGACACGGAAACCGGCGGACAAATTCCCTACATCCCCCTGCACAGCGCCAGCCTGAACCTCGTGGGCGCCTGGAACGGCTTCAGCCTGGAAGTGCAGGGCTTCCTGAGCGGAGAGCGCTTCACCTCCTCCACCAACCGGGCCGACTTCCGGATCGCCCCCTGGAGCACCTGGGACATCCTGCTGGGCTGGGAACGGAACAGCCTGAAGCTGGGTGTGCAGCTGAAAAACATCCTGGACGAGCAGTATCAGATTATCAAGCAGTACCCCATGCCGGGCTTCCACGTTCTGGCCAGCCTTGACTATTCCTTCTAGATTTTGTATCTTTGCGGAGCCGCGAGCCAGGACAAGCGCCGCACAGGCGTCTCCGGAAGGCTCCGGAAACCTTAAGTAATGTGTAAAAAATAAGTTGCATCAGTTGGCCGGTTTGACGAGGTAGTTC
>CAMHST010000034.1 GCA_946187865.1 uncultured Bacteroidales bacterium | reverse complement strand
GCGGCACCTACCACCATGAAGATACGGGAGTAGAATGCATAGATGAAGGTGTCGTCGGTAGTCCAGTTCATGTAATGGAAATTCTTGATGGTCTGGTCGTTCCAGCCACAGACACTTTCATCGGTGGTGAGCTCCTGGTGATGGTACAGGCCGCGGATGTATTGGGATGCACCGCCGTCAAGACCGGAAATGGAAGGATCTCCGTTGGGGCCATAGTAACCGGAAGTGGCAAAGCCGAGATATACACCGGAAATATAGGAATCAAGGGCGGCCTGAGAGGTGAGCACCTTGTCCACGGTATTGGCGTTGGGGTCGATGGGCGTTACATTCAGATCACCCACGCAGGCAGTCATCACTGCGGAGGCAGCAAGGATACCGAGTATATTTTTGATGGTTTTCATTTTCGTAACGCAGATTAGAAGTTAAACTTGACACCCACCACATAGGTTCTGGGGCGCGGATAGACCGTTCCGTCCACACCGCCGTACACTTCAGGGTCGATGCCCGTGTATTTGGTGAGGGTGCAGATGTTCTGGACAGTACCGAAAATGTTGAGGGAACCGTAGCGTTCACCGTCTTTGAACAGTTTCGGGAAAGTGTAGCCCAGGGTGAAGTTGTCCAGTTTCAGGAAGGAACCGTCCTGCAGATAGTAGTCGGACAGGTACTGGGCCTGGGTGAACATGGACTTGGGAGCGCTGGACACGCGGTTGCTGACGAACTGGTTGGTCCACAGGTCGGCCAGCATCTCCGTATCGGATGCGACATTGTTATACACCCAGTTTCCGATGGAGGCATGGCCGGAGAGGGCCGCCGTCCAGTTCTTGTAGCTGAAGTTGGTGTTGAAGCCGAAGGTGTAGTCGGCGTCGGCGTGATGTCCCATATATTTGTCATCGGCATTGATCTGGCCGTCTTTGTTGCGGTCTACATAAACGCCGTTGATGGGCTTGCCGTTGTTGTCATAGACCTGCTGATAGAGGTAGAAAGTCTTCATGGGATATCCTACCTGGACCAGGCGGACGTTGTTGCCCGTACCGCCGGAAATGCCGCCCTGCTCGATGCCGGCTGCATTCTCGTCGGAAGCGGTGAGCTTGGTGACGGTATTCTGGTTGTAGGCCATGTTCACCCCGAATGTCCAGCTGACGTCACGGGTCTCGATCAGGACGGAATTCAGGTCTACCTCGATACCCTTGTTGGTCATGGAACCGATGTTGGTGTTCTGGTAGTTGGTCAGGTTGGACAGGCCAGGTACCGGAATCCAGTTGAGAATGTCGCGGGTGTCACGCTTATAGACATCGACACTGGCCGTGAGGCGGTCTTTCCAGAAGCCGAAGTCCATACCGGCGTTGTAAGTGGTGGTGGTCTCCCACTTCAGGTTGGCACTGTAACCGAGAGCCACAATCGGAGCGGAATAATTCTCACCGTTCACGAAATAGTAGGATCCGGGCGTGCTGATGGAAAGGAACTGGGCAAAGGTATCGTAGTAACCGCCCACTTCCTGCTGACCGGTTTCACCCCAGGACAGACGGAGCTTGAGGGTGGAGATGGGATCGAAGTTCTTGAGGAAGTTCTCGTTCTTGATGTTCCAGCCCAATGCGACAGAGGGGAAGATACCCCATTTGTTGTTCTGGAACCGGGACGTACCATCGGCACGGACCGTAGCCGTAATCAAGTATTTGTCGGCGAAGCTGTAATTGGCACGGCCGAAGAAGGAGATCAGATAGAGTTCGCCTTTTCCCTCATGGTTGGTCATTTCCAGCTGGTCGGAGAGACGTACCTTGTAATTGTGGTCGTTGCTCCAGAAGTGCTGCCAGGAATAACCGGCCATCACGTCCACGAAGTGCTTGCCCAGGTTCTTGCTGTAGTCGGCATAAAACTCCAGCGTGGTGTTCCGGCGGACATAGTCGTAGTCTTCGCGGGAACCGCCGCCGGATTCCAATGTGCTGTGGATGGATGATTCCGAGCCCTGTTCCTGAATTTTGAAGCCATTGGACTTGGCTGCGTCGATACCCAGGTTCAGATTCAGGCGGAGGTCTTCGAAGCCATGGACTTTGTAGTCGAACTGCGAGTTCCCGATAAAGCGCCAGGTAGAGGCATAGTCTCTGGTGGCATTCAGAAGGGCTACCGGATTCAGGGTTGCCATTGTGTTGGGGTTGCCTGCAGCGTCATACCAGGTGGTATAGCCGTTGATGCCGTTGGGATCGTACACCGGCTTGGTGGGATCGTAGTGGTTTGCAGCACCGATCGCACCACCGTTGGCGTAGTTGTTAAAGGTGTAGGAACCCTTCCCGTTCAGGTTCACGGTCAGGTGGTTGTCGAAGAAGGAGGGAGCCAGGTTCATGGAAAGGGTGAGACGGTCCATGCTGGAGCCCTTCAGGGTACCGTTCTGTACGGTGAGACCACCGGAAACGCGATAGGGCAGCCAGGAACCGGCCTTCCCGTTCACGCTCAGGTTGGCATCCACGGACGGGGCGATGCGGTAGATCTCGCGCTGCCAGTCTGTATTGGCGTTGCCAAGCGCGGCTTCAGCAGCCGAATTGGGGCCGTAGAAATCCTGGATGAGAGAGCGGATACCATTGGCGTCCAGCAGGCTGTTGTACCGGGAAATGGTGTTCACGGAAGCGGCTACATCGGCCGACACATGCGGAGCGCCCGTCGCCGTCTTGGAGCCTTTCTTCGTGGTAATGACAATCACACCATTGGAAGCGCGGGAACCGTAAATGGCGGTTGCAGACGCATCCTTGAGCACGGAGAAGCTCTCGATGTCGTCGGGATTGATGGAAGAGAGCGGGTCTGAAAGGCCGCCTACGCCATCGTTGGAGACCGGGAGGCCGTCAATCACATACAAAGGTGTGTTGGCGCTGTCGGTGATGGAGGAACCGCCACGGATACGGACAGTCGCTCCGGAGCCCGGCATACCGGAACCGGCAGTTACCACCACACCGGCGCTTTTACCCCGCATGAGGTCGGCCGGAGAGGTGATGACACCCTTGTTGATCTCGTCGGCTTTCACGGTGGAGACGGAACCGGTAAGGTCACTCTTCTTCACGGTACCGTAACCGATCACCACCACGTCGTCCAGATACTCGGTATCCTCGACCAGGGTGATGGTCCCGGGCACGGCGTTCGCCGCGAAGGTTTGGGTTGCGTAGCCGATGCAGCTGATTTCAATCACTGCATTGGCGCTTGAAACGGTAAGGACGTAGTCGCCGTCGATGCCGGTGGACGTTCCGTTGGACGTCCCCTGCTCTACGACCGCGGCGCCGATCACCGGCCCCATGGCGTCAACGACCACGCCTTTAACCTGGTATCCGCCTTGGGCGAATACGGTTGCGCAGGCTGTCAGAAGCACTGCGATTGCGGTTAAAATCCTTTTCATTTAGCGTGTAGTTTGTTAATATAAATAGTATTGTGTTGGTTTAGTTGGATTTCTTGGTGTTGATAAAGTAAACGCAACAGGCGCCCAGCACCAGGTAAACTCCGGCCATCAGCAGCATGGCGGGCTGGCTGTCCCCTACCAGGCGCAGGATGGCGCCGCCCGTTGCGGCGGCCACAATCTGCGGCAGGCAGATGGTGCAGTTGAAAAGGCCCAGATAGCTGCCCATGTACGGACTGCCTTCCAGCGCGTTGGTGAGCAGGCTGAACGGCAGGGCCAGCATGGCGGCCCAGGCGAAGCCGATGAGGAAGTAGCTCACAAACAGGGCGTACTGGTTATGGATGAACATCACGGAGGCAAAGCCCAGGGCTCCGATCAGGAGGCTCACGACGTAGGCCGAACGGATGTTCTTGAAGCGCGGGATGATGGTGGCCCACAGAATGGAGCCCACAGCCTGGACGGCGAACAGCACGCCCACCCAGTTGCCGGCGCTCTGGTATTCGGCCGACGCGGCGGCGCCTTTGACAGCCATGTCAACGCCCCAGCAGTTTACGGCGATGGCACCGTTGGTGTAATTCCACATGTACAGGAAGGCGGCCCAGCAGAAAAACTGCACCAGACCCACCGTCCAGAAAGCCTCGGGGGCTTTTTTCAGCAATTTGAACAGGCCCTCTTTTTTCTGGTCCTGCTTGTTGTCGGCAAGATTGATTCCGTGGAATTCGGCATACTCCTTCGGGGGCATCTCCTTCACCTTGAAGAAGGTGTACAGGACGCACAGGATCAGGATGGCCGCACCGGCGTAGAAGGAGAACTTCACGCTGTCGGGAACCACGCCCTCCGGGGCCTCGTTGGCAATCCCGATCCAGGTGAAGAAGATGGGAAAGATGTAGCCCACCAGCGATCCTGCGTTGCACAGGAAACTCTGGATGGAGTAGGCCGTGGTCTTCTGCTCTTCGTTCACCATGTCCCCTACCATCATCTTGAACGGCTGCATGGCCACATTGATGGAGGTGTCCAGGAAAATCAGGGAAAACAGGCCGAACCACATGGCCATGTTCAGTCCCAGGAACAGCCGGGTGCTGAAATGCAGGCTGCCGGCATTGGGCAGGAAGACCATCACCAGCACCGCGATGATTGCGCCGATCAGCAGATAGGGCTTTCTGCGGCCCATCCGGCACCAGGTGCGGTCGCTGTATTTGCCGATAAGCGGCTGGACGATCATCCCCATGAGCGGGGGCAGGATCCAGAAGAAAGAAAGAGAGTGCGGATCCGCGCCCAGGGTGGCGAAAATCCGGCTGATGTTGGCGCTTTGCAGCGCATAGGCAATCTGGACTCCGAAAAAGCCGAAGCTCAGGTTGAACATTTCCCAGAAACTGAGATTTCTTTTGGCAGACATTATCGTTGTGTTATAATCATGCAATTAACGATGCAAAATTATGATTTCCCACCTTAATTAAAATACGCGCGGGGACGAACGGCGGAATTGATGCGACGAAAGGAGTGACTTGGCAGACGAACGGAAGGGCCGATTTGCTCTTTTCAGGAAAAAAAGCTACATTTGAAATACTGTTTTTTATGCCCATGGAAAAAGTCAAGGCTCCATATATCATCCACCTGCTGGCGCTGCTGCACGTAGTGGCCGTTGTGGTGTGCATGTGGGTGGGAATCAACGACTCGCTTCTGTTGACGCTGCTCACCATGACCATGACGGTGCTCCTGTGCCTGAAGAAGCAGGTTTCGGCGGAATTCGCGGCCATCGTCATCGTCCTTGTAAACGTACTGGGCTTTCTGATGGGAACCTTCGGGGCCACGCTGCTGGAGTGGCTTATCCATAACGAAACGGCCGTCCGCTCCATCGCCACCTTCGCCACCACGGAAATCCTGGGCTGGGGCATCCTGCTGCTTGTGCGCATGATCCCCTCCCGCTTTGCGGCCAAAGGCCCCTGGAGCGACAACAGCGGCTGGATGGTGGCGGCAGTCACCATCGTCTTCATGCTGCGGGTGGGCCTGAATCTGCTGCTCGCGTCGGCCCAGCCGGAATCGGAGGCCATCACCGGTGTCATGGAAGTGGGCGCCTTCTGCCTGGTGTTCGTACTGTATTTTGCCGCCCGTATGCGCAACCAGACAGAGATGGAGCGGGAAAAGACCCATCAGGCCGAATTCCGCTACATGGCTCTCAAACAGCAGGTGAACCCGCATTTCCTGTTCAACTCCCTCAATGTCCTGGACTCGCTAGTGCAGGAAAGCTCGCGCGCAGACGCCAGCCGCTATGTCCACAAACTTTCCGGCATGTACCGCTATATGCTCCAACACGAGGGAGAAACGCTTGTGCGCCTTTCAGAGGAAATCGAATTCACCCGCATGTATGTGGAGCTGATGCAGGTGCGCTTCCCCAAGGGGCTGGAAGTCACTATAGACGTCCCGGAAGAAGACCTTCAGTTCCATGTGGTTCCCTGCGCCGTGCAGTTGCTGGTGGAAAACGCCACCAAGCACAATGCCATCTCGGAGGACAATCCGCTCAGGGTGCAGATCAGCTCGGATGCGAAAGACCGGGTGCTGCGCGTGAGCAACAACCTGAATCCCCGCCTCTCCCCTTCCCCTTCCACGGGGCTGGGTCAGAGTTACATCCGCCGGCAATACGGCGACAAGACAGACCGGCGCGTCGTGTTCCAACAAACGGAAACAACCTATCTCGTAACGCTTCCCCTACTGTAAAGCCATGCAAAATATGACCGCATACATCATCGAAGACGAACCCCGGGCCCAGCGGATCCTCCAGAACCTGCTGGCGGCCGAATTCCCGGAAATAACGGTTCTGGGCTTTGCCTCATCCGTTGTCGGTGCCGTACAATGGCTCAACGCCCATGACGGTTCCACCCCGGAAAAAGCCGTTCCGGACATCATTTTCATGGATGTGGAGCTGCAGGACGGCAACAGTTTCCAAATCTTCGACAAGGCAAGCATCAAAAGCCATGTGATCATGACCACGGCATACGACAGTTACGCCGTGAAGGCTTTTGAGGTGAATTCACTGGACTATCTGCTCAAGCCGATAGAGCCGGAAGACCTTCGCAGGGCCGTTTCCCGGGCCAAGGCCGCCCGGCTGGATGCAGTTCCCCCGCGGGAAGAGCCGGCCCCGGACACGCCGGTGCGGGAAAAGTACCTGATCCGCCTCAATGACCGGATTGTCCCGCTCAAAGCCAAGGAAATTGCGCTCTTTTATTCGGAAGCCAAGAATTCGTTCGTGGTCAGGACAGACGGCACCTCCTACGTGCTGGACGAGTCCCTGGACACCCTGGAGCAGCAAATGGACCGGCACCGCTTCTTCCGCATCTCCCGCAGCTGCATCATAGCGGAAGACGCGGTAGACAGCGTCACCAAACTGGTGGGCAGCCGTCTCCGCGTCATTCCCAAAATCAAATTCAAAGGCAATCTGGACCTTACCGTGTCCCGTGCCCGGGTAGATGCCTTCCTGGACTGGTTGCAGCAGTAGTCTGCTGCAGGAACCTTTTTCCGCTTTATTTGTCCCGGCCTGAATTCAGGACCAGGGCGCGGATTTGCTTGTTCAGCTTGTCGTTCCCGAGCAGTTCTTCCAGGGTGCAGTGCATCCGGAAGCGCCAGTAGTAGCGCGGAATGGCCGGCACGTTGATGCGCTCGTCGGCCGGATTTCCCGGATAGCGGGCGTCTGCGTCGATAGACATCCAGTCCTGCAGCGGCAGCACGCAGAGCATGGCAGGAGACTGCAGGTGCTGGAACAGGATCTGTTCGCACACCCAGGGCTCGCAGAAGTACGGCGTGTCTCCCAGATGGTGGAGCATCTCATGGTAGAAACGGTCTGTAAGGCCCCGGTCTTCCTCCCACCAGGCCCGGAGCGGCGCCATGTCGTGCGTGCCCGTGGCGCACACGCACAGGTACGGGTACGTGGCCGGGTTGGCAAAGAGCACTTTCGGGTCTTTGGGCATGCGCTGGATTTCCAGGGAAAGGATATTCAGTTCCGCCATGGTCTCCGGAACGCAGGCGGGAATCATGCCCAGGTCTTCGCCGCAGGCCAGCATTCCCGTAGATTCCAGCAGGGCGGGCAGTTTCCGCATGGCCGACTCTTTCCAGCACGCGTCGTTGCGGTGGTAGAAGAAGTCGTTGTAGAGCTCGTTGTAGCGCTCTTTGTGCCACTCGTCCAGGGCGAAATAGGCTTTGGAAGAAAGCGGGGCGGAGATCCGGGGATGATAGAAGCCTTTCTTCCGGGGATCTTCGATAAAGAGCACATCCGTCTCTTCCCACCCTTCCTGCGGCTTGACATACTGGCCGCCGGCAATGTCGAATCCCCGTTCGCGGAGCTCTTCCCCGCTGAAGGGCAGCGCCGGGTTGAAGTATCCCATGAGGCCGGTCTTGTAGCGGATGGGGATTTCCCAGATGCGGAAGAAGCCCAGAATATGGTCTATCCGGAAGGCGTCGAAGTACTCGCTCATCTTGTGAAGGCGGTTCTTCCACCACTTGTAGCCGTCTTCCGCCATCTTTTCCCAGTTATAGGTGGGGAAGCCCCAGTTCTGGCCGTCCACGGCGAAGGCATCCGGCGGTGCGCCCGCCTGGCTGTCCATGTGGAAGAGCTCGGGGAAGGTCCAGGCGTCGCAGCTGATACGGCTTACGCCGATAGGAAGGTCTCCCTTCAGGATAACGCCGTGTTTGTGGGCATAGGCCACCGCGTCTTTCAGCTGGACGTCCAGCTGGAACTGCACGTAGCAGTGGAAATCGGCCTCAAGGGCGTTCTCCTTCAGGATCTGTTCCTGCTTTTTCTTGCTGAACTTGGCATAGGTTTTCCACTGGGAGAAGTCGGCCGTGCCCAGTTTGTCGCGCAGGATGCAGTAGGCGGCATAGGGCAGGAGCCAATAGCCGTTTTCCTGGATAAAAGCCTTATAGGCAGGACTTTCCAGGACATCCGCTCCGTTTTTCTCGAAGGCTTTCCGTACGTAGCGGGTCTTGGCTTCGTTCACTTTCTCATAATCCACCTTGTCCAGGGCGTTGAGTTCCTCTTTCAGCGCCTTGAAGGTTTTGTCGGCCCGGATGCCCAGGGCAGGCAGGTGCAGGAACTGCGGATGCAGGGCGAAGGAGGAGTTGGCGTTGTACGGGTAGGAATCCATCCAGGTGTGGGTCATGGTGGTGTCGTTGATGGGCAGCAGCTGAATCACGTTCTGCCCCGTTGCCACGGCCCAGTCCACCAGTTTCTTGATGTCGGCGAATTCCCCTACGCCGAAGCTGTCTTTGCTGCGCAGCGAAAACACGGGAATGGCTACGCCGGCGCCGCGCCAGGGCGTTGTCTGGAAGCGGGGATCCAGGTCTGCCAGGGCCAGGCGGGTTCCTTTGGGGGGAATCTCGGCGAACAGATGGTTCCCGCCGGTTTCCCATACCACCGGCTTCAGGGTTTTGCGGTCTACGATCAGGAATTTGTATTCAAAGGCATCTTTCACCTCCAAGTCCACGCTCCAGTACGGGAAGTTCCAGTCTTCCAGCAAGATAGGTTTGTCCCAACCCTGCAGGGTGCTCCCTTTGGAGCCGGCGATGGCCACGGCCTGGTCTGCCCGGACCTCGGCCGCGGTGATGCAGAAGGTGACATTCCCCTTCTGCGGACCGGCTTTGCCTTTGTCCGGCCGGTTGAAAATCACATCCGTGAAGGCCGATGACCAGAAAGCCGAATTCTCCGGCCGGTCCATCCAGCGGCTGCGGATGCTCAGGTTGTCGGATTCCGGCAGGCGCAGGGTATGCTCCCGCCATTCGCGGCGCACTTCCCTGCCCTCTGACAGGACGCTGAAGATGAACGAGTGAGTCTGGGCGAAGTCCTTGTCTGTGAGCTCCTTTTCCCAGATGCCGCTGTAGATGCACTTCATCTCGTGGCGCTTGGAGCCGATATTGATGCAGAGCTTTTCTCCCCAACGGGTGATATACCGGATGCTGATTTTTATTTTCATGCCTTGTGTTACAATTGGTTAGTTCACAAAGATATAACGAAGGCCTCTGATGTGCAAGCCTTCTGCGACGAATGGACGGATTTTGCCGACGAACTGTTATTGCCCTCCGAGCCGCGTGAAGAACTCCAAGGTTTGTCCCCAGTCGCGGAAGGGCTCCTTGCCAAAGGGAACGAGCGTTCCCATGAAGCCTTCTCCGCCCGCTTCACCGCTGCGGGCGTCTATCAGATAGTCTCCCAGCATGAGCTCCTTGTGGGTGGTGAGTATCACGCGGTCCCAGGCGGGAACGTCCAGCCAGCGGTCTATCCACTGCTGCCTGTCCTGCTGGCACAGCAGATACACATCGTAGTGCGTGCACAGGAAGTTGAATCCTTTGACGGCCTCGTTCACGGGGTTCCCGTTCCGGGTGTCCAGGAGTACGTCGTCCACGTTGATGAGCACGGTTTTGCGGCTGCGTCCGCGCTGCCGGTCGTCCACCCATTGTATTACGGGCAGCAGGGCGTGCAGGATGGCCTTTTCGTTAAGCCTGTGCTCTCCGTTGAAGCGGATGGCCTGCCGGTAATGGGCATGGAACTCGTCGTAGGTATCTACAAGGGTGTCTTCCCGGCCGAAAAGCCCCCACACCAGGTCTCCGTCGGCGCTCAGGAATTTCTGGTCCGTCACCTTCCGGAACTCCTCCAGGAGGCCCTTGGTGACCAGGAAAGAAGTCTGCCCGTCGGCACGCGGATTCTGGAATTCCATCTTCCCCAGGCCCATGTTCTTGCGGATGGTCTCCGAGAGGTTCAAGGCCGGATTGACGCAGATGCGATGGAAACCGGCCATCTGCTCGGCGAACATGCCGCCCATGGAGGTTCCCACAATCAGGTCCGGACGCTCTTTGTCGCAAAGGGCCTTGAGTGTGTCCAGTGCCTCCAGGGGCTGTACGGGCACATCCGGAGAGATCACGGTGGCCTGCGGCATCAGGATCCGCAGCCGCTCGGCCGTACCGGTGGACCCGGCCGACGCAAATCCGTGGATGTACAGGATCTTCTTTCCGGCCATCAGCTCCGGCCGTGCGTATTCGTAGAATTCCATGTGCTATTTAGCGGGTTCGATGACGCGGTAGTGTCCGCTCAGGTGCATGAAGGCGAACAGGCGCAGGATGCCGTCGTAATAGGCATCGAAGTAGCCGTCTTCGTAGGGCTTGTTCTCGCTGTCCCACAGGCGCTGGGCGAATTCGCGGGCAATCTCGTGGTCTGCGGCCAGGGTGGCGGCGGCAAGGGTTGCCACCAGTCCCACGGAGTGGCGGGTGCCGGTGCCGCGGTATTCACCCTGTCCGGCGGGCATGGCGAATTCCACTTCCGTACCGTCCACGTTGTACTGGTCGGCAAAGCTGTCGATTCCCTTGCCATAGAAGAAGTCCTGGATTGTGTTGGCATACCAGGTCTGCCATTCGCGGTCTGCGCAGGCCCAGGAATAGTCCAGGGCGATGTTCATGGGAACGCGCCAGGAGTCGAAGCGGAATGCGGGCTTGGAACGGCGGCCGAAGAAGGCGGGCATCTCGATGAAGGAGCCGTCGAAGTTGTTGGTGTCCGGGTTCAGACCGGTTTCCGGGTTGATGCTCTTGTGCAGGTACTCGCGGCTGGCTTTGGCGCATTCGCGGTAAAAGTCGGCCCGGCCGTCGTTTGCCCAGCGGGCCCAGACCTCATAGAAGGCCGGAAGGTGGTAGGAAGGGTCCGTGTAGGCGACGCCCCTGCCGTCCGGGGTGAAGACAATGAGGTGGTTCTCCTTGTTGATGAACGGCATAATCCCGTCGGTCCCGTCTTTTTCCCAGGAACTGTTCAGGATGTGCTGGGCCTCGGCCAGGTAGTTGATATCCACGTCGTTACCCCAGCGGTTGGAGGCGAAGATCAGCGAGGTCACGAAATAGAGTTCCCCGTCCGATGCGGGGCCGGCGCCCCGGATGGTGCCGTCCGGGCTCAGGCTCCAGGCAAAATAGCCTTTCATGGGGCCGTCCTGGTACTGCATATACTTCTTGGACCAGCGGAACAGGCGGTCGAACTCCGCTTTCTTGTCCAGCTGCACCGCGATCATCATGCCGTAGGACATGCCTTCCGTGCGGGCGTCGAAATTCTTCACGTCGGACATGTAAGCCATATCCTCCCCCACTTCGAAATACACTTTGTCCGGTCCGTAGAACACCTCCTGGAAAATGCTTTCCAGCTTGGCGTCTATCTCTTTGGGAGCGTAGCCCATCTCTGCGAACACATTGCGGTACTTGTGGGTGTCGAAGCCGCCTTTAGTCCAGGGTTTCAGTTCTTTCGGGCCGCATGCGGTGCTGCAGACCATGGCCGCGGACAGGAGGAGGAGGGATAACTTTTTCATTATCTTATCGTGTTTAAAGATTATTTTTTAACCAGGTACTGTTCTTCCTTGTAAGTGAGGCCCATGAAGAAAATGGCCAGCAAGCAGGCCGCAATCAGCAGCAGGAAAGTCCAGCTCCAGCCCGCCGTCTGGGCCACCCAGCCGATAACGGTGTTGGCCAGGATGAACGTGCCGAAGAAATAGCCGAAGAATCCTGTGAGCCCCGCAGCCGTACCGGAGGCATTCTTGGGCGCCAGGTCCAGCGCCTGCACGCCGATGAGCATCACCGGGCCGTAGATGAAGAAACCAATGCCGATCAGGCAGATGATCACTACGGTAAGGTTGTCGATAAAGAGCCAGTACAGGATGATGAACACCATGACCAGGGCCATGAACAGCATGGTGGGCAGGGCCCGCCGGCCGTGGAAGAGCTTGTCCGACAGCCAGCCGCACAGCAGGGTTCCCGGAATGGCGGCGAACTCATAGGCGAAGTAGGCCCAGCCGGCGCTTTTCAGGTCTATCCCCTTCTCCGTGAGGATGGACGGTGCCCAGTCCAGGCAGCCGTAGCGCACCATGTACACGAAAGCGTTGGCCAGGGCGATGTACCAGAGGAACTTGTTGTTCAGCACATACTGGAAGAAGATTTCCTTGGTGGAAAGGGTGGTTTCGTGTTTCTCGGAGTAGTTTTTCGGGTAATCGTTCCGCCAGGCTTCCACGGAAGGGAGTCCGCAGGACTGGGGCGTATCCCGGAGCAGGATATAGGCCAGCAGGGCGATGAGCATGGCCACGGCGGCCGGGAATGCGAAGGTTCCAATCAGGAAGTACAGTTCCGTGTGCGTGCCGTAGAACCAGCTGCCGAACCACGCGGCGCCGTAAGTGGCCATGGGGCCCACGAGCGCCCCGCCCACATTGTGCGCACAGTTCCAGATGCTCATCATGGTTCCCCGCTCGCTTACGGAGAACCAGTGCGTCATCACGCGCCCGCAGGGCGGCCAGCCCATGCCGTTGAACCAGCCCACCAGCACGTTAAGCACGCCCATGACCAGGATGGCCAGCGCCTTGTTGTCTGCGCCGATGGCCTGGATGGGGACAATCATGAAACACATGGAAATGGCCGTGAGCATAAGGCCCAGCGGCAGGAACACCCGCGCGTTGGAGCGGTCGCTCACGCTGCCCATCAGGAACTTGGAAAGGGCGTAAGCCGCGGCGTTCAAGCCCAGGACAAAGCCCAGCTCGGTTTTTTCAAAACCCAGCGGAGCCATGGCCGGAATGGCCATGGAAAGGTTTTTCCGCACCAGATAGAATCCGGCGTAGCCGATAAATGCGCCGATGAACACCTGCAGGCGCAGGCGCTTGTACTTGGCGTCGGCCTCGGGGCCGGTCTGTGCCGGCAGATAGGCCGGTTGTCTGAGAAGTCTTTTAAGCATGAAGCAGGTTATTTTTCAGGTTCAAGGGCATCGGCCAGGATAGAGATAGGATTGGCTACCGGGTAACCGGTACTCATCTCGATCTGCCATTTGCAGGTTTCGCAGTCGCAGGCCACCACATCCGGGTTCACGCTGCGGATTTGCTCGAACAAGGGGGCGCCGATGGCCTGGGAGGCCTCGTAATTCTCTTTTTTGAATCCGTAGGTGCCCGCAATGCCGCAGCAGGCCGAATCCAGCAGGGTGAATTCCACGCCCGGAATCATGCGCAGCAGCTTTTCCGAGAACACGCCCCAGCCCATCCTTTCCATGTGGCATGGGGTGTGGTAGGCGATTTTCTTGTGGTAGTCCGGGCGGAACTTGAGCTGGGCGCCCTTCTCCAGTTTCTCGAAGATAAAGCGGGTTGCGATGAGGATGGAATCCCGTACGTCGGCATTGTCTACGCCCAGCAGGTGGGGATACTCGTCCCGCAGGGTGAGCGAGCAGGTAGAAGAGGTGGTAACCACCTTCAGGCCTTTTTCCGCCACCGCCTTGCGGATGGAGGCTACGTTCACCGCTGCGTTTTTGGCCGCCTTGGAGGACATACCGTTGGTGATCATGGCAATGCCGCAGCATTTCTCCTTGTCCAGCAGTTCCACGCCCACCCCCAGGGCATTGAGCACCTTCACCAGGTCTTTGCCCAGTTTGGGATAGTTGTAATTCACGTAGCAGCCGTGGAAATAGGCTACTTTTTCCGGGAACGCGGCCTGTTCCTTCTCCCGGCGTCCCAGCCAGCCCTCGAAACTGCTGGGGCTGTACTTGGGGAAGGTGCGTTGCCGGTCTATCTTGAGCGTCACGTCCAGCGCGGTTTTAGTAATGCCCAGGCTGGTGACTCCGTTCACGATGGGGGCAAACGGGCGGGCCAGCTTTCCCATGAAGTCTGTGGACGCCAGGATCTGGTCCCGCAGCTTGGGAGGGGTTTTCTCGTACTTGATCCGGGCGGCCTGGATAAGGTCTGCCACGTTCACGCCGGAGGGGCATGCCACCTCGCAGCGCTTGCAGTTCAGGCAGTATTTCAGGGCGTAATTGAAGAAGTAAGGGTCTTTCAGGCGCAGCCGCTCACCGTCCGGACCGGCCTGTTTGGGGCCCGGATAAAGGGGATTCACCTGCAGCACGGGGCAGTACGCCGTGCACACCGTGCACTTCATGCACTCTTCGAAATTGTACTTGCTCTGGGTAATCTCTTGCAGTTTCATCGCTTGTCCTCCCCTATTTCTTGATTTGTGCGGAAACCTCCAGGGCGCTCCTTATGGCCAGCCCGGCGGCGCTTCCCAGTTCCGGATGGGTCTGGCCCAGGATGGAGCCGATAGCATACAGGTTCTTCAATGGAATACCATCGGCCAGGGCGTGCAGCTGGGCGTCGGTCTTTACGCCATAGCCCATGTACGGCTGGTCTGCCGCGAAAGCCTTGTCGTACCAGGCGTTGCGGTCCGGGTTGTATTCCACGTCCAGGCCGAACACCGGCTCGTAGATGCTGAAAGGATTGGAGCGCAGCCCCTTGGAGAAGAACCCGCCGGAGGCCAGGATGAAGTGGCTTCCTTCCAGGTAATGACTGTCCAGGTTCTTGGTGCGGATACTGTGCACCACCCCGTCGTGGACATGGGCCTCGAGGGCTTCGTCTCCCATCAGGTATGTGCCGCCCAGGACCTCGTAGCGGCGTTTCAGCAGCATCTGCGTCCGGATTCCGGGCACCGACGGGGGCAGCGTTCCGCAGAAGACCACCTGGGCGGGAATCCCCTGCTTGATCCGTCCGGGGACGGAAGTGTCCTGCAGGCCGAAAACCTGCGGAAGCAGTACCGCGTCTTCGTCCTTGAGGAGGATGCGCACCTCCTGCACCACCTTTTCCCAGATGCGGTCCATGGTGCGGGCAATCTGGACAGAGCGCATTTCGCTGGGGCTCTGCTCCAGTTTTTCCAGCTCCGGCAGATTCAGGAAACGGATCCGGCACTGCATGCCCTGTTTCTCCAGGCCCTCCGCCAGGAAGGAGGAGAAGAAGTCGTGGTAGCCCATAAAGTTGACCACCAGGACCTTCCGGGCAAATTTTTCAGACGGGAAAAGGGAGATGTCTTCCAGCGATAGGCAGGAGGGACGGAAGGTACCCAGGGGCATCAGGCGCACGCCTTCCCGGTAGTGCAGCCGGATGCCGGCCTCTTCGAAAAGGCTGTGCATCTCGGGCGGGGCTTCCTGCAGGGATTCGAAACTGCCGGAGAAGAAGTGCAGGGCGTTCTGGCCCGTGCTTACTATGGCTGTGTTCTGTCCTTTGCGCTGCAGGCTGATGCCCGCCACCAGTCCGGCCAGGCCGCCGCCTATGATAACGGTATCGAATTTCATAGTCCTAAAACATGTTTGTAAACCCACTGGGTATATTCAGCTTCGCGCAGGGTGTCTCCCCAGCTGATGGGATAATTGCCTTTCCAGCGCTCGTTCAGGAAGTCGGCCAGGTCTGCCCGCTCTTTTTCCACGCAGGCGTGTGCCTTGGCCAGCAGGCTGGCGGCCCGGCAGGCGCAGAATTCGCCCTGGCAGGTTCCCATCCCGATCCGGGTGCGGCGCCGAAGGTCCGTGAGCGTACTGACATCCATGCGCTCGATGGCGGCGTTGATTTCCCCTACCGACACCTCTTCGCATTCGCAGATGAGCGCGCGGTCGTAGGGGTTGTCGGTGCGGATGCGGGATGCCCGGGTGCCCAGGCGGGACGCCATGGCTTTCTGCGCCGTGGAAGGTGTTTCCCAGATTTTCTGGGCCACGGCCTCGTAGGAGCTTTCCTCCGAGCCCGGAAGCGGCGTGGTGGCCGTCTCGCAGGCTTTGTCCACTCCGAGTTTCTTGCAGACCAGATCCGTAGCGGTTTCGGCCATTAGCCTGTATGTCATGAGTTTACCGCCGGTGATGGTGATCAGCCCTTTCAGGCCGTCGCGCTCTTCGTGGTCCAGGCACACGATGCCGCGGGAGATATTCCGGCCGGTGGGATCGTTGTCTGCACTCACCAGGGGACGGACGCCGGCATAGGCCCTGAGGATACGGGTGGAAGAGAGCGAAGGGGCCAGTTTCACGCCTTCGGTGATGAGGAGGTTCACCTCGTCCGGGGTCACGGCTACGTTGTCACATTCCTCGAAGGGGATGTGCGTGGACGTGGTCCCGATCACGCAGACCGTGTCTCCGGGAACCAGGATATCGGCGTTGGAAGGCTTGCGGCAGCGGTTGATGACCACGTTGTTCACCCGGTGGGCGAAGATCAGGAGGGCGCCTTTGGCCGGGTACATTCCAATCTGGACGCCGGCCATTTCGGCGATGTGATGGCCCCAGATGCCGCCGGCGTTCACGATCAGGGGTGCGTAATAATCGGCCTCTTCCCCGCTTTGAAGGTTACGGGTGTGAATGCCTTTGAGGGTGTTTCCCTCGCGGATGAAGCCCGTGACTTCCGTGTACAGGCGCACCTGACCGCCGTGAAGCTTGGCGTCCAGCATATTGGCGGCGCACAGGCGGAAGGGATCCACGCTGCCGTCGGGGACCTTCACCGCGCCAATCAGTTCCGGGTTCACGGCGGGCTCCAGCCGACGGGCTTCGGCCGGGTCTATCACCTCTGCCGCGATGCCCGCGTTTTTGCAGGCTTCCACAAAGCGAGCCTGGTACGCCAGGTCGTCTTCCGGGAGGGTGATGAACAGGCCGTCGGTCTCGTCTATGCAATGGGCGGCGATGCGCCTGAGGATCATGTTCTCCTCTATGCATTCCCGGGCCGATTCAGGGTCGTTCACCGCATATCGGGCCCCGGAGTGGAGCAGGCCGTGGTTTCGGCCTGTGGCTCCTGTGGCGATGTCCGAGCGTTCCACCAGAAGGGTGCGGAGCCCGCGCATGGCGCAGTCCCGCTGGGTGCCGGCGCCCGTGATGCCGCCGCCGATAATGATCACATCGAATTCGTTTGCGTTCATATCTGGGTATTTTCGTTCAAAATGACCAGCCGGTCGCCCGCCTCCAGGACGGTGTCGCCGGTGGGAATGATGCTCTTCTGCCCGCGGATGACCATCACCAGCAGCCCGTTTCCGGGATGCTCGCTGATTTTTCGGCCTACCCGCCGGCTGCTGGGCTTCACCACTTTCTCATACAGGGAGGCTTCTCCCCCGTTATAGGAGTGGGACAGGGTGACCACTTTGTCTCCGGGCATAAGCACCGTGTCTCCATAGGGCCTGATGCGCTGGTTTCCGCGGATGATCATTACCAGAAGCAGGTTGCCGGGAAGGCCGAGCTCTTTGACGGCCTTGCCGTTCCAGGGACTCTCCGGGCCGATCTGGATTTCTCCGAACTGCAGCTCCGCCTCTTCCGTGTAGTCGTTGAAGGTCTTGAGCACGTTGGCCGTGGAATCGATCATGTCCAGTTTCCGGGCCATCCAGGGGATCAGGCTTCCCTGCAGGGAGATGGAAATCAGGACAAGGCAGAAGACGATATTGAAAAGGTCTGTATTCAGGGCTGTGGTTCCCGCTACGGCCATGATGGCGAAAACGATGGAAGCCGCCCCCCTGAGGCCCACAAAGGAGATCAGGCACTGCTGGGAGAAGGGGTATTTCCGGAACGGGGTGAGGATGCCGAAAACGGCGGCGGGCCTGGCCACCAGAAGCATGAACACGGAGATGGCCAGGGCCGGAAGGATGGCCCGGTGCAGCTGTGAGGGGCGGGCCAGCAGACCCAGCAGGAAGAAGATCAGCACTTGCATGAGGCCGGTGAGACCGTCGAAAAAGCCCACCATGGCCTTTTTGCCCTTGAATTCTTCGTTGCCCAGGAAGATGCCCACGATGTAGGCGCTAAGGTAGCCGTTGCCCCCCAGCACATCCGGGATGGCATAGGCCGCGATGGCCACGGCGAAAAGAAACAGCGTATCAAAGCCCTGGGTAGAGAAATTCATCTGCTGGAGGGCCCAGGAAGCCAGTTTTGCGATAAGGACGCCTATGCCCGCGCCGAAGGCGATCTGGGCAAAGACCATCCATGCGGTGGCTCCGGCCGACGACGTTCCGTTCACGATGGAGATCATGACGGCGGTGAGCATATAGGCGCAGGGGTCGTTGCTGCCGCTTTCCATTTCCAGCATGGGGGCCGTGTTGTTCTTCAGGCCCAGCCGCTTGGAACGGAGGATGGAAAACACCGAGGCGGCATCCGTAGAACCGACCACGGAACCCAGCAGGAGAGCCTCTGCCCAGTTCCATCCCAGGGCGAAATGGCAGAACATGCCGGTGAGGGCAGCGGTGACGATGACCCCGGCCGAGGCCAGCAGCACCGACTCCCGCACCACCGGCTTCACGGCTTCCCAGCGCGTGCCGAACCCGCCATAGAACATGATGAAAATCAGGGCGATGGTGCAGACATTCTCTGCAAACTCTTTGTCGTCCAGATATACGGGAATGGCGCCCACGTTGCCGAAGACAATACCCAGCAGCATGAACGCGAGCAGGGTGGGCACCCCGATCCGGGCCGAGAGGTTGTTCAGCCAAATACAGGTGACAATCACCACCACTATGAGTATCAAAAACAGACTGGTCATATCCCCTTATCCCATTACTACGTCCAGCACCATCATCAGCGCAAAGCCCAGGGCGAAGCCGATGGTGGCGATATTCGAGTGCTCCCCTTGCGATGCTTCGGGAACCAGTTCTTCCACAACGACATACAGCATGGCGCCGGCGGCAAAGGCCAGCAGCGCAGGCATGATGGGCGTGACTGCGCTGGCCAGCAGGATGACCAGTGCGCCCCCGATGGGCTCCACGATGCCGCTGAGCGCGCCCACCCAGAAAGATTTCCATCGGCTGTTGCCGGCCGCCCGCAGGGGCATGGAGATGATGGCGCCTTCCGGCACATTCTGGATGGCGATACCCAGGGACAGGGCCAGCGCCCCGGCGGCAGACATGCCGGCATTGGCATTCAGCGCCCCTGCCAGGGCTACCCCCACCGCCATGCCTTCCGGAAAATTGTGGATGGTCACGGCCAGCGCGAGCATGGTGGTTTTGGAAAGGTGGCTCTTGGGGCCCTCTTCCCCGCCTACGGGGTGCATGTGCGGCGTGAACTGGTCTATGGCCAGCAGGAAGGCGAATCCGCCCAGAAGACCCAGGGTCACAGACCAGATGCTGCCCATCTCCATGCCGGGGATGAGCAGGGACCACACCGATGCGGCCACCATGACGCCGGAGGCAAAGCCCAAAAGTATCTTCTGTACAAGGACCGGCATCTCCTTTTTCATGAAAAAGACGAATGCCGACCCGATTGCCGTTCCCGCCAGGGGAATGAGCAGACCCGTCAAAATTGCTTCCATATCGTACAAATTTACAAAAAAAAAAGCAATAATATAGCGAGGTGCATTTTTTTCCTGTATTTATTCTTTACTTTTGTAAGCGTATGCGTATCGTAGTTGCACCGGACTCATTCAAGGAATGCCTCCCTGCCGGAGAGGTGGCGGCGGTTATTGCCGATGCCGCCAGGGCCGTGCTCCCCGGGGCCGATGTGGTGGAATGTCCCCTGTCCGACGGCGGCGAAGGATTGCTGGATGTACTGGCGGCCGCTTTCGGCGGCGAGCGGATGTATGCCCGGGTGCCGGACCCGCTGGGCAGGCCGGTCCAAGCGGCGTACCTGCTCTCAGGCCACACCGCCCTGGTGGAAGTGGCCCGGGCCTGCGGGCTGCAACTGCTTTCCCGGGATGAGCGCAATCCCCTGCTGGCGTCTTCCCAGGGCGTCGGAGAACTCCTTCTGGCGGCCTGGGATGCCGGTGCGCGGCATTTTATCGTCGGCCTGGGCGGATCGGCCACCTGCGACGGCGGGGCGGGTATGCTCTCCGTCCCGCTCATCCGTGAAACCCTTCGTGAGGCTTCCTTCGAGGTCCTATACGATGTGGATGTCCCCTTCTGCGGCCTCCGCGGCGCCGCCCGCGTTTTCGCGCCCCAAAAAGGCGCCTCCCCCGCCGACGTGGAAATCCTCGAAGCCCGCATGCAGGAGCAGGCGCGCCGCCTGGCTGCCATGGGTGGCTCTGGCTGTGGGTTGGACTCTGTTCCCGGCGCTGGAGCTGCCGGCGGGCTGGGCGGGGCCTTTGCCGCTGCTTTTGGGGCGAAGATGGTCGGGGGTATCGGCCGGGTCCTGAGCCTCTCCGGTTTCGATCAAGCCATCCTGGGGGCCGACATCGTCATCACCGGCGAGGGCCGCTCCGACCACCAGACCCTTTCCGGAAAAGTGCCCTACGGCGTGCTGCAGCACTGCCGGGACCGGGTCCCCGTCCTCCTTCTGTCGGGCCGAATCCAAGACGCCCCCGCCCTTCGGCAGGCCGGCTTTGCCATCCTGGAAGAAGTCTCCCCTGCCGATCTCCCCCTTGCCAAAGCCCTGGATCCCCGCATTGCCCGCCACAACCTCACCCTTGCCACAAAACAAATTTTGAGAAAATACTTGTCAAAACATTTGTAAAATCCAAAAATATCCTTACCTTTGCAATCCCAAACAACGGTGCTGTAGCTCAGATGGTAGAGCAATGGACTGAAAATCCATGTGTCGGCAGTTCGATTCTTCCCAGCACCACTAAAATGTGCCTTAGACGATAGTCTGGGGCACATTTCTTATATAGCACTCACCACAAAGTCACCACATCAGCATAGTTTATCTCCAAGTATAACAAAAGGGCGTACACCTTCCCCAAAACGTTCCCGGAGGGCTTCATGGACTTGTAGTCACAGATTCATGTTGCTCCGCTAAAACGGTCTTGACGGAATCCTTATATTTTCTGGAAAGGGGGAAAAACTGTCCGCCGACGGAAACCATATCGGGCGCCACGAGCGTTGAATCGGCAATGTTGACCAAGAAGGATCTATGGATACGAAGGAAGTCCGGACCGAGTATGTTTTCCCACTGGCCGATTCCTGTCTTGTTGCGATACTTCCGGCCGTCGCGGGCTGTGATCCAGACCTCGGAATCGCGGGATTCCACGTACAGGATATCCCCTTTTTTCATAGATACTTTCTTGTAATCTGAGGTGAACGTGATGGGATGCTCCGAAGGGAACTTTTTGTTCAACCATTTCATCAGCAGATAATTCCCATAGGCCAGGATGGCCAGGACGGCGGCCACAAAGACCGGATTGCCCAACATGGCGGGCAGTTTCCACATGGCGCTTTCTTCAGGGTAGATGAAAGCGATGAACACCAGTTGCCAGAGGTAGATGAGCAGGAAATTCATCATCATAACGCCGAGGATGATGCAAACCGTATCAAATGCACGTTTCTTCCCACTCTGAGCCGAATCTACTTTAGGGAGCAAAAAGGAAAGGGCCAAGGCTGCCGTAAGGAACGAGAGACTCATCAGCACTGCCGCCCAAAAGTAGTAGTCCAGGCTCATAAGGAGAAAGGCCGTCAGAAAGATGGCGGACAACCAGTAAACAATGATGATAAAGGCCTTTTTCATTCTGGATTCAAAAATACGCATTCTTCTCCGCATTTCCACGCAATGAATGTAGATATTAGCGAGTTACTAGGATTTGACGGGATGTTGAAAGGATTCTACCTTGCATATTTGACGGCTCTGTGCTTACCTTTGCAATCAGGAATTCCTAACCCGTATGTTCAACATTAAAAGTGTTTTGTCATGTTTCCTTTAATAACAGATTTATTCACCCTTTTCGTTTCTGGCGGTCCCGTTGGAATGATTGTCATTACCCTTCTGTTCATTGCCCTTTTCTTTGCCGCCTGGAAAGCCCCTGCCTGGGTAAAGGAAATCGGCAATGCCGCCTTGGTGGTGGGCGTGTTCTGGACAATTCTGGGCTGGCTTCAGATTGTTGATTATTTGTCCGGGCACAATGATCTGGCTCTCAGCATCATTGCCGGCGGCATCAAGGTAAGTCTTATCCCTGTCCTCTACGGTCTGATCGTGTATTTCGTTTCCCTGATTCTACGGACAGTCCATAAACCCCGCATTTGATTCCGAAATTGGTGCAGTCCCTGCAGGACGGTATGCGCCGGCGTAGTCCCGGGAGATTCCGCGATCGTTCCGGGACTGTTCCCTAACCATAGCAAAACCCCGGCAGGAGTCGCTTCCTGTCGGGGTTATTTCTTGCCGATAAATTGGAATTGTAGATGCGGATACGCCCTTTTCCCAGACTTTCGACGCCGCATCGGTCTGGGGGCCCCTGATGGGAGCCAAGTTCTATGCGGGAATTCGTTTAACTATTTGGAAATAAATTATATAACCATTATGAAAAAGATTATTGCCATACTGATTCTTATGCTTGTCAGCGTTGCCTCTTTCTCTGTCCTTGCCGAAAAAACCAAGCCCAAGACAGAAACCGTTACCTACATCGTTAACATGCACTGCCAGAACTGTGTGAACAAACTAACGGACAACCTGTCTTTCCTCAAAGGCGTGGAAGATTTCAAAATCTCCCTCAAGGACAAAACCATCACCATCAAGTTCAATCCCGCCAAAGTACAGGAAAAGACTTTCGTGGAAATCATTGAAAAGCTGGGCTATACAGCCACTAAAATCCAGCGTACATCTTAAGGCATGAAACCCTGCTGGCCTTGGAGGAATCGAACACATTGTTACGCATCAGGTTCCTTTCCCCGCGATTTACAATCGCTTCCGCTCCGTCCCCGGGCGCGTCAGATTTTCCCGAAGGCCTGGTCCAGGTCGGCGATCAGGTCAT
>CAMHST010000033.1 GCA_946187865.1 uncultured Bacteroidales bacterium | reverse complement strand
TCACTGACAGAGCCAGAATCTGTAGTGCTACCATTACACCATATCTCAATATCCCCAAACGGGACTGCAAATTTACGACTTTTTTCGGGAACTGCAAGTGTTATCCGCGAAAAAGTTACATTTGATGGTGCGAAACCATCATGCGGGCCTCTACCACGTTGATAATGTAGTCTCCGGTTTTTTCACATTCGCTCACGATATCCATGTAAACGGTGCCGCTGTCGTAGCTGTAAACGCGGTTGTCCACATCTTGGATATTCTGCTGCTTGAGCCGGTTGCGCGTTGCGTTGATCTGTTTTTCCACGTCTTCCGAGAGTGTGATGTCAAACTCGTCGCGGCGGTGGGTAAGGGAGGTGTTCATGAGCTCCAGGGCCTTTGCCACCAGGGCGAACATACTGCCCACGCCTGCCTCCTGGCCGTCCGTGATGGTGACTTTGTTCTCCCGCCCGCGCCGAAGGATACGGGCCAGGTTGAAGCAGCTGTCGCCGATACTTTCCAGTTCCCCGATCTGGCGGAGCATGCCGCTGATCTTTGTCTTGGTGTCGTCGGACAAGTGCGCCTGCCCCACCTCTCCCAGGTATCGGCCGATCTCGTTCTCCATATTGTCGCTGATGTCTTCCAGCTTGGCGACGTGGTCGAATATTTTCTGGAATTCGTCGTCTTCCTTGTCCCGCGTGAGCGTCTGGACAAGGTCGAACATCTTTTGCATCCGCTCACCGAATACGTTGATCTCTTTCTGGGCTTGCAGCACGGAGATTTCAGGGGTTTTCATAATGCCGCCGCGGATAAACTGCAGGCGGGACTCTTCTTCATCTTCCGTGAGTTTGGGCTTGATGATGGCGCAGACCAGTTTCTCAATCTGGGGGACAAACCAGATAAGGATGGCCGTATTGATGACATTGAACCCGGTATGGAAGGCCGCAAGGGCGAAGGAAAGCTGGGTGGGGGACTGGGTTTCGGCATAGGGATCCAGCCCTACGATACCGCACACGAGGCGGACGAAGGGGAAGAAGACGATCAGGACCCAGATTACGCCGAAGAGGTTGAATACCAAGTGAGCCAAGGCTGTACGCCGGGCCTGCGTATTGGCGTTGAGCGCGGCCAGGTTGGCCGTAACGGTGGTGCCGATATTCTCACCCATGACCAGCGCGATACCCTGGAAAATGGTGATGGCTCCCGTTGAGCAGAGCACCATGGTAATGGCCATGAGGGCGGCCGACGACTGCACCATGGCGGTTAGCACCGAGCCGATCAGCAGGAACAGCAGGATGGTCAGGTAGCTCCCCGAGTCGAACGAGGCGAAAAAGTTCACTACCGCCGGTTTGCTGGCCAGGTCCATTTCTATGCCCACCTGCTTGAGCATGCCCAGGGCAAACAGCAGGAAAGACAGACCGAAGAGGAAGTCTCCGAGGTACCGCTGTTTCCCCGTCTGGATAAGGATGATGCCGATGAAAAAAGCCGGCCAGACCAGCATGGTGACATTGAATGAGAAGCCGGCCGACATGATCCAGGCGCTCATGGTGGTGCCGATATTGGCACCCATGATTACCGATATGGCTTGTGTAAGGGTGAGCAGGGCGGCATTGACGAAAGACACGGTCATGACCGTGGTGGCTGCGGACGACTGGACGGCTACGGTGACCAGTGCACCGGTGGCGACACCGGAAAGCCGGTTGGTAGTCATGGCGCCGAGCAGGTGCCGGAGCTGGGGGCCGGCCATCTTCTGCAGCGCTTCGCTCATCACCTTCATTCCGTATATGAGAAGGGCGATGGAACCGAGCAGTTGGAAAACAAGGAGCATAGGCTGAGTTTTAGTATTTGCAAAGATAAGACATCGGCGGGTTTTTTCAAAATGCGGGCAGGATGCAAAAACCTGTTTTCCGATGCACAAAAAGCAAAAAAAAATGATTATATTGCGGTGATTGTTTAAACACTAAAGCCTTTCGAGATGAAAAATAAGTTCCTCAAACGCATCAGCGACCTCACCCATATCCATCACCGTGCGGCCTTTGTGGATGTAAAAGACCGGGTCGCCCCCAAGACATCGGCCTTCCTGGCCTTGGCCAAGGAACGTTATTCCTGCCGCAGTTTTGCCCAGAAGGCTGTTTCGGACAAGGATATAGAGCAAATCCTGGAAGCCGCCCGCGTGGCGCCCTCTGCCGCCAACAAGCAGCCGGTGCATGTCTGGGTGGTGAGGCAGCCGGAATCCCTGGCCAAGTTGAAAGAGGCCACTCAGTATCTTTACAACGCGCCGGTAGCCTTTGTCGTGGGCTGCTCCGAGGCAGAGGCCTGGGTGCGCAAGTACGACGGCAAAAACGGAGCGGAGGTGGATGCCGCCATCGTGGGCACCCATATCATGCTGGAAGCGGCAGACCTGGGCCTGGGCTGCGTATGGGTAGGCTCGTTCGACCCTGCCAAGGTACTGGAACAGTTCCCCCAGATGGACGGCTACCAGCCCGTCGCCATTTTCCCCGTGGGCGTACCCGCCGGGGAGCCCGCAGAAAACCACGGCAAGCGCCAGACCAAGGAAGAGTTTGTAACGGAACTTTAGCCGGGAGGGGCCGGCCCCCATGTTCAGGACCATTCTCAGACAAGTGAAGCAGTATAAAGCGGCGGCTCTTCTGACGCCGCTTTGGACTACATTGGAGGTGATCATGGGCGTGCTCATCCCCTATGCAACCGCTTCCATCATCGACAAAGGCATTGTCGCAGGGTCCCTGCCGGACGTTTACAAGTACGGCGGCATCATGCTGGGACTGGCCTTCCTGAGCCTGGTGTTCGGCATCCTGGCCGGACGCTTTGCCGCCTACAGCAGCACCGGGCTGGCGGCCAATCTCCGGCTGGCCATGTACCGGAACATCCAGCGTTTTTCCTTCTCGGACATCGACAAATATTCTACGGCAGGGCTGGTAACACGCATGACTACAGATGTTTCCAGCATTCAGGGCGCCTTCCAGATGATGCTTCGCACCACCTTCCGGGCCCCGTTGAACCTGGTGTCGGCCCTGGCCATGTGCTTTTTCATCCATCCCCGGCTTAGCATCATCTTCCTTGCGGCCATGGTGGCGCTGGGGACATTCCTCACCTTCCTGATCATGCGGGCGGCCCGGCTGTTCAAGGAAATCCTCCTGAAAGTGGACCGCCTCAACGGCGTGGTGCAGGAGAATGTGTCGGCCATCCGCGTGGTGAAGGCCTTCGTGCGGAAGAGCCACGAGCTGTCCAAGTTCGACAAAGCCGCCCTGGGCCTGTACACGTTGAATATCAAGGCCGAGACCCTGATGGCCCTGAACGGCCCCGTGATGAGCCTGATCGTGAATGCCTGCATCATCGCCCTCAGCTGGTGGGGTGCACGATATATCGTGGAAGGCTCGCTCACAACGGGTCAGCTCACCTCCCTGTTCAGCTATATCATGACGGTGCTCAGCTCGCTGATGATGCTTTCCATGATCTTTGTCCAGCTCACCCGGAGCGCCGCCAGCGTCACCCGCGTGGCAGAGGTCATAGACGAGGTTCCGGATATGGACAACCCCCGGGAGCCACTCATGGAGGTGGCCGACGGAAGCATCCGCTTCAACCATGTGTACTTCACTTACAAGGCCGGCGGCGACTATGCGCTGGAAGACATCGACCTGGATATCCGTTCCGGCGAAACAATTGGCCTGATCGGCGGGACGGGCAGCGGCAAGAGCTCGCTGGTGAACCTGATCCCCCGCCTGTACGACGTCTCCGGCGGCAGTGTGGAGGTGGGCGGCAAAGACGTCCGTGCCTACGACATGACCGCACTGCGCCACGAGGTGGCCATGGTGCTTCAGACCAGTACCCTGTTCAGCGGAACCATCCTGGAAAACCTCCGCTGGGGAAAGGCCGATGCCACGGAGGAGGAATGCCGGGAGGCCTGTCGCCAGGCCATGGCCGACGAGTTCATCCAGGGCTTCCCGGACGGATACAACACGCACATTGAACAAGGCGGCACCAATGTCTCCGGCGGCCAGCGGCAGCGCCTGTGCATTGCCCGGGCCCTGCTGATGCGTCCCAAGGTGCTCATCCTGGACGACTCCACATCGGCCGTGGACACCGCCACCGACGCGGCCATCCGGGAAACCTTCCGCACCTGCATTCCCGGCACCACCAAGATCATTATCTCGCAGCGGATCCTGTCCATCAAGGACGCAGACCGCATCATCGTGATGCAGGACGGCCGGGTGAACGGATTCGACACCCATGAGAACCTTCTCAGGGACAACGCGATATACAGAGAAATCAACCAGATGCAGGCCTCCGGCGCAGAGGCCGACTTCGACCATCCCCTTAATACCGCCTAGCCATGCCTCCAGGAATGAATATGCGCGGCCCCGGCGCCGACCGCGGTCCCAGGACGGGGGCCAGCCTCAAAGACCTCAAGAAAGACTCCACCGTGTGGCGTCTGCTGCGCTATGTGTTCCGGCACTACAAGGTGAATATCGGCATTGTACTGCTGTGCATTGTCGTTTCCTCGCTCATCTCCCTGGTCAGTTCCCTCTTTACGCGGACGCTGATCGACGATTACATTACTCCGCTCACGCAGGCGGCCCTCCCGGACTATGCCCCGCTGGCCCGGGCCCTGTTCAGGCTGGGTGCCGTGCTCCTGGCCGGTATTGCGGCGGATTACGCGCAGAGCCTGCTTATGATTTTTGTGGGGCAGGGTACGCTCCTGAGCCTCAGGAAAGACCTCTTCTCCCACATGGAGAAACTCCCGCTGAGCTATTTCGACTCCCACTCCCACGGCGACATCATGTCGGTGTACACCAACGACGTGGACACCCTGCGCCAGGTGGTGGGCAACAGCGTTCCCAACCTGTTCAAATCCCTGATCACCATCGTGGCCACCTTTGTGAGCATGCTGGTACTCAGCCTGCCGCTCACCCTGGTCTCCGTGCTCATGGCCTGGATCATGTTCAAGGTCACCACCTCGCTGGGCAAAGTTTCCAAAAAGTATTATACCCAGCGGCAGCAGAACCTGGGCCGGATGAACGGTTTCATCGAGGAAATGGTCTCCGGGCAGAAGGTGGTCAAGGTCTATTGCCACGAGGAAGAAGCCCTTTCCCGCTTCGAGACACTCAACGAGCAGCTCCGCTCCAGCGTGTACAACGCCAACAAGATCGGCAACATCATCATGCCGGTGAACTCCAATATCGGCAACTTCGCCTATGTGCTGCTGGCCCTGGTGGGCGCGGTGATTGCACTGGGCTATACCCCTTCGGCCGGCATTTCCCCGCTCGCCGGTTTTGCCGGGGCTGTGGCGCCCTGGTTCCTCTGCGGGCTGGACGGCGCCGCCCTCACCCTGGGTACGCTGGTGTCTTTCCTCACCCTGCAGCGGAATTTCACCCGTCCGGTGTCTTCTATCTCCAACGAGATCAATTCCATCGTGATGGCCGCCGCCGGAACCGACCGGTTGTATGCCCTGCTGGACGAGAAACCGGAGCAGGACAACGGCCGGGTAGAGCTCAAGGATATCCGGGGAGAGATTGCCCTGTCAGACGTAGACTTCGGCTATGTCCCTGAGAAACAGGTGCTTTTTGACATAAGCCTCACGGCCTATCCCGGCCAGAAGATCGCCTTCGTTGGCGGCACGGGCGCCGGGAAAACCACCATCACCAACCTGATCAACCGCTTCTATGAGATCCGGGACGGGCGCATCACCTTCGACGGCACGGACATCAAAGACATCAGCAAGGATTCCCTGCGCCGGAGCCTGGGCATGGTGCTCCAGGAGACCCACCTGTTCGGCGGGACGGTGATGGAAAACATCCGTTACGGCCGGCTGGACGCCACGGACGAGGAATGCCGCGCAGCCGCCCGCCTTGCCTGCGCCGACAATTTCATCCGCCGCATGCCCAAAGGCTACGACACTGTCCTGCAGGCCGACGGCGGCAACCTGTCCCAGGGAGAACGGCAGCTGCTGGCCATCGCCCGCGCCGCCGTGGCAGACCCGCCCGTGCTGATCCTGGACGAGGCTACCTCCTCCATCGACACCCGGACAGAGCGCCTGATCCAGCAGGGCATGGATTCCCTGATGAAGGGGAGAACCACCTTTGTAATCGCCCACCGGCTGTCCACCGTGCAGAATGCGGACTATATCCTGGTGCTGGACCACGGCCGCATCATCGAGCGGGGCAAGCACGCGGAACTGCTGGAACAGAAAGGAAAATACTATCAGCTTTATACCGGAAACCAGATCGTATGACACATCAAGAGATTATAGATCTAATTCATCGGGAAGTGAAACCCGCGCTGGGCTGCACCGAGCCCATCGCCGTGGCGCTGGCCGTGGCCAAAGCGGCAGAGATTATCAGTGAAAACTGTTCCTGCTGCCATGCCTGGCGTCTCAAAGCCGATTTCCTTCTGGATATATCGGTCAGCGGCAACATCCTGAAAAACGGCATGGGGGTGGGTATCCCCGGAACCGGGATGGTGGGGCTCCCCGTAGCCGCCGCCCTGGGTGCCGTCTGCGGAGACTCGTCCCGGGGACTGGAAGTGCTTTCCGGCCTTACCCCGGAAGCGGTGGAGCGCGCCAAACGCCTGGTGGCGGAAGGGAAAGTGCATATCAGCGTGGCCGACACCACACATCTGCTGTATGTGAAAGCCACCGTTTCGGTAGCGGACGGCGCCGTGGCCAGCGCGGAAGTGGATCCGCACGCCTATGCCGTAATCGAGGACGACCACGACCGCATCGTGGAAACCAGCTTTGCCGACAAAATCCTGATGAGCTCCGAAAGCGCAGCTGCGGCAGTGGAGCACACGGACTGTGAATACGACCTCACTGTCCGGGACATCTACGACTTCGCCTGCAGCGTTCCCCCGGAAGATATCGCATTTATCCTGGAAGACCGTACGCTGAACCTGGCCCTGGCCCAGGAAGGCCTGCGGGGAGACTATGGCCTCCGTGTGGGGAAAGCCATCCGGGAAAACCAGCGGGAGGTGTTCGGGGACGATTTCATGAGTTTTGCCATGGGGATGACCGCCGCCGCGTCGGATGCGCGGATGGCCGGCTGCACGCTTCCTGCCATGTCCAACAGCGGCAGCGGCAACCAGGGCATCACCGTTAGCGTGCCCGTCATCGCCTATGCCCTTAAATACGGTGTGGACGACGTCCGCCTGTCCCGGGCGCTTATCCTAAGCAACCTGGTGGCCATCCACATCAAGCACTACCTGGGCAAATTGTCGGCCCTGTGCGGCTGTGTAGTGGCCTCTACCGGGTCCGCCTGCGGCATCGTGTACCTGCAGGGCGGCAATTACAACCAGGTGTGCGCCGCCATCAAGAACATGGCGGGGAACATCACCGGAATGGTCTGTGACGGCGCCAAGGTGGGCTGCGCCATGAAAGTGGCCTCCGGCGTGTCCAGCGCCGTGCAGTCGGCCGTACTGGCCATGCGGAACACCTGCATCCCCTCTACGGACGGCATCGTGGAGGACGACGTGGAAAAAACCATCCGGAATATCGGTGCCATCGGCTCGGCCGGCATGAAAACGACAGACCGCATGATTCTGGATATCATGCTTTGCAAATAACTAATTAAACAAATAGAACCATGAGTGAAGAATTCAAAGACCCCAAAGACCTGAACGGTGACGGCAAAGTCAGCCTGGGAGAAAAGATCCAGTATGCCGCCGACAAGGCCAACGAGAAACTGTACGAAGTGGCCGACGAAATGAAGGAAAACGCCAAGGCTATGTACGAAAAAGCCTCTCCCAAAGTGAAAGAGGCTCTTGAAGAAGCTAAGGAGAACGCTGGCGAATGGGTGGACAAAGCCAAGGAAAAACTGGAAGAAATGTCCGAAGATGTTTCCGAGGCAGCCGACAAAGCCAAGGGCAAATTCAACGAATTCGTCAATAAGAAGAAAGAGGACTAACGTCCTGCCGCCATCCTGTAAATGTTAAGCATATCCTGGGGCTTCAATACTTTGAACTGCCCCTGGGTAATGCTGTAGTCGTGGCTGCATTTGCGCACCATCTCTTCTATCTCCTCGTCTGTGATCTCCTTGCCGATAAGCTCGGGGATATTGATGGGCATGCCAATGCTGTGGTAGAAGCGTTCCATGGCCTCTATGCCCTTTAAGGCGGTGCCTTCCGGGTCCGTGAAGTCGTTGGGCACGTCCATCACGTTTACGGCAAAGCGCACGAAGCGGCTCACGTTTTCCTTGTACACATAGCGCGCCCAGCTGGGCCAGATGGCGGCTAGGCCTGCGCCGTGGGTGGCGTCGAACATGCCGCTGAGCTCGTGTTCCAGCTGATGGGTGGCCCAGTCTCCGGAGGTGCCGCAGCCGGTTAAATCATTGTGGGCCAGGGAACCGCCCCACATGATCTGGGCGCGGGCGCGATAGTCCTTCGGGTCTTTGAGCACGGTGAAAATGCAGTCCTTCATGGTGCGGAGAACCGCCTCTGCCACGGCGTCCGTGAGGGTCATGTCGTCGTCGTGGGAGAAATAGCGCTCCATGGTGTGCATCATGATGTCTGTCACGCCGGCGGCCGTCTGGTACGGCGGCAGCGTATAGGTGCGCTCCGGGTTCATGATGGCGAATTTCTGGCGGCTCAGGTTGTTGGAATAGCCGACTTTGATGTCACCGTCCTCATTGGTAATCACGCTGGAATCGCTCATTTCGCTGCCGGCGGCAGGGATGGTGAGGACGCACCCCATGGGCAGATAGGCTTCTGCGTCGGCCTTGCCGGCATAGAAATCCCAGACTTCTCCCGGGTACAGGACGCCGCAGGCGATGGCCTTGGCCGAGTCTATGACGGAGCCGCCGCCCACCGAAAGGATAAAGTCCACCCCTTCTTTCTTGCACAGCGCAATGCCTTCATGCACCTTGGAAAGGCGCGGGTTGGGGACCACTCCGCCCAGGAGGACGGTCTCGATGCCGCCTTCTTTCAGGAGGCTGCAGATTTTGTCCAGCAGGCCGCTGCGGACAGCGCTGCCGCCGCCATAGTGGACCAGAACCTTGTGCCCGCCGTATTTTTTAACCAGGAGGGCTACCTCCTGCTCGGAGTCTTTTCCGAACACCACTTCCGTGGGGGCATAGTAGATAAAATCTTTCATAAGGGGATTACTTATTGATATAGTCCGTCAATTGTATGCCAACCGGTACCAGCAAAGGACTCTCCGCCATTTCCTGGGGATTGGTTCCGGGCGCTCCCTGAGGCACTTCCATGCCCAGCAGGCCGAACAGCTGTGTCCAGTAAAGGGGGATTTCCCCGCTTGCGTCTTTCCAGTTCATGGGGGACTGGGGGAAAAGGTAGTCGCCTTCCGGAGAGAGATAGCTGTCCCGCACCAGCTCCGAGCAGTAGTGGGCGTTGTTTCCTTCCTGGAAAACCATGTCGTAGGACTCTCCGCAGTACGAAATGGCGTTGGCGATGCAGGAAGGAGCCTCCACGCCTTTCTTGAGCCGTTTGACGATAAACTGGGGATAGCTGCCGTCCTTAAGGGTGAAATCCGTCACGAAGGTATCCAGCGGATGCCGGTCCACCCCGTGCTTGAGGGTGGCGTCGATGATGTAGATGCCGTCGGGGGCTACATCGGCGATGGCCACGTGGATCAGGTTCAGCTCTCCTTTTCCGGTGGCGGCCGATATGGCTTCTCCCATGGAACCTTCTTCAATGGAGTAGTCCAGCGGAATGCCTACGAAAATGAGGTCTCCGCTGCGGAGCTGTTCCCGCTCCGGGGCGCAGGCGAGGCCCATGAGCCCTGCGGCGAATAAATAAAGCAGTTTTTTCATGATGCAAAGATAGCGATTATTTGGTGCGGATGGAGACCTTGGCGGCCTCCAGAGCGGCAATCACCCGGTCGCACCAGGCGTCGAATTCCGGATCCGGAACCTGGAGCTCCGGGTGGGAAAGGATGTTCTCGATGGTGCTGCGGATGCCCTCTTCGGCCCTTACCGTGGCCTGGAAACCGGGTACGGCGCGTTTAATCTTGCTGTTGTCGAACAGCACCGTGCAGGCCTTGTCTCCGGTGAGTCCGCCGCGGAAGTCGTACGGGCCGGCCTCGTCCAGGAAGGAGGAAGCCACATAATACGGCTTGAATTCCACCCCCAGCGCGTCGGCGATGATCCGGTGGATCTGGTTCCAGGTAAGGGTTTCGTCGGAGGTGATCTGGAAGGCGTTCCCAATGGCCTGGGGATTGCCCATCAGGCCGATGAACCCCTTCGCGAAGTCCGAGTTGTGGGTGAGGGTCCACTGGGTGGTGCCGTCTCCGTGGATGATCACGGGTTTTCCCTCCATCATGCGCTTGAGCACCTGGAAGGAGCCTTTGTCGCCGTGCACGCCCAGGGGGACGGAGCGGTTGTCGTAGGTGTGGCTGGGCCGCACGATGGTGACGGGGAAGCCTTCGCTGCGGTATTTTTCCATCAGGAAGTCTTCGCAGGCAATCTTATCCCGGGAATACTGCCAGTAGGGGTTTGCCAGGGGCGTCCCTTCCGTGATAAAGGGGCTTGCGCAGGGCTTCTGGTAGGCCGACGCGGAGCTGATGTAGATATACTGCCGGGTGCGGTCTTTGAACAGCCTCCAGTCCCGCTCTACCTGCTGCGGGACAAAGCCGATGAAATCGCATACGCAATCCCAGCGGGTGCCTTCCAGCAGGCGGGCGACAGCGGCCTCGTTCGAGATGTCGGCCTTGATGGTGCGGACCCCTTCGGGGAGGATGTCGTTGCGGTTTCCGCGGTTCAGGAGCGTGAGTTCCCACTCGCCCGATGCGGCCAGTGCGGCGGTGATGGCGGTGCTGATGGTTCCGGTTCCGCCGATAAACAATGCTTTTCTTTTCATATTCGTGCCAGACCTGATTTACAGAGACGTAAGGTAGGCATTAAATTGCATTTTTGCAAGAATGCTTTTTACGTTTGGTTTTTGCGGTATAAATTTATCGAATTTTGATAAATTTTTTCGATTTTTATTTGGAGATTGAATTTTTGTTTGTATCTTTGCGATATCAAAATGATATTAAAACAATAATGGTTATGGAAAACAAGGAATTCACTTACAAAGGTATTGTGCTCAACGGCTTTCTGGCCCTTTTCCTGTTGCTTGCCCTGTTCGCGCTTAACATCTGGCTTTTTGTTCTGGCAGACAGTTCTTTGGAATTCGCCATCCTGGGCGGTATCCTGTTTGTTGTCCTGGGCGTATGCATGAATGGCTTTGTGAAGCTGGAGCCCAATGAGGCCAAGGTGCTGGTATTCTTCGGCACGTACAGCGGCACCTTCAGCCAGACCGGTTTTTACTGGGTGAATCCCCTGATGAGCAAGAAAAGCGTAAGCCTCAGGGCCCGCAACCTGAATCCGGAGCCTATCAAGGTGAACGACAAGGCCGGCAATCCAGTCCTGATCGGCATGGTGCTGGTCTGGAAGCTGGAAAATACGTACAAGGCCTTGTTCGAGATTGACAGCCAGTCGCTGGCTCCGTCCGCCACCAACAGTTCCCGGACGGGTGCGGCCCGTTCCCTTTCCCTGGCTTTCGAGAACTTTGTGCGCGTCCAGAGCGACGCAGCATTAAGACAGGTGGCCGGCTGCTACGCCTATGACAATGCCGACAGCGCCGACGAGCTCACCCTCCGCTCCAACGCCGACGAGATTAACGAGCGTCTGGAGAAAACCCTGAACGAGCGCCTGGCCATGGCCGGCATCCATGTGACCGAGGCCCGCATCAACTACCTGGCCTATGCTCCGGAAATCGCCGCCGTGATGCTGCGCCGCCAGCAGGCCGACGCCATCATCGCCGCCCGTGAAAAGATTGTGGACGGTGCTGTGAGCATGGTGAAGATGGCCCTGGACAAACTGAAGGCAGAAGGCGTAGTGAACCTGGACGAGGAGCGCAAGGCCGCCATGGTGAGCAACCTGCTGGTGGTCCTGTGCGGCGACGAGCCCGCCCAGCCTGTCGTGAACTCGGGAAGTCTTTATTAGCCTATGGCCAAAGAGAAAGAGCCGGTAAAGAGCTTTGTGCTCCGGATAGATCCGGACACCTTGGAAGCGGTTGAGCGTTGGGCTGCGGACGAGTTTCGCAGCACCAACGCCCAGCTGCAATGGATCATTCGTGAGGCCCTCAGAAAGAGCGGCCGCCTACATTCCGAAAAGCCATGAAACAGCTGCTTGTCTTTGTTATACTGCTGTCGGCGGTTTTCTCCGCCGGCGCACAGACCGGCACTTGGTCCGGCCCCCTCGAGGTGCAGGGAACCCGCATCTCCCTGGTGTTCCACCTGGACGGAGAGAACCCTACCATGGATTCCCCCGACCAGGGCGCACGCGACATTCCCATCCAGGTGGAGAAATCGGCCACCGGTGCGGTTATCATCCGGATTCCCTCTGCCGGCGCTACTTTCGAGGGCACCTGGATGCTGACAAAGATTGTGGGCACGTTCAAGCAGTGGACAGCCGCGTTTCCGCTTACGCTCACTCCGGGGGAACCCAAGTTGAACCGTCCGCAAACGCCGGTGGCCCCGTTCCCGTACACGCAGGAAGAGCTGAGCTTCCGCAGCGGCGACGCCCTTCTCAAAGGCACCTTGACGCTCCCGGAAGGCTGCTCCCGGAAAACGCCTGTGCTGGTCATGGTAACCGGCAGCGGACAGCAGAACCGGGACGAGGAAATATTTGAACACAAGCCTTTTGCCGTCATTGCCGATGCCCTGGCCCGTGCGGGGGTCGCCACCCTCCGTTACGACGACCGCGGCTTCGGGGAGTCCTCCGGAAATGTCATGGACTGCACCACGGAGGACTTCAAGAACGACGCCCTGGCCGCCATCGGCCTCCTTAGGGAACGCTTCGACCGGGTGGGCGTGCTGGGCCACAGCGAAGGCGGTTCCATTGCCCTGATGCTGGCCGCGGAAGGACTGGCCGACTTTATTGTGTCCCTGGCCGGAAACGTGGTCTCCGGTGGCCAGACGCTGCTCTGGCAGAACCGCCTTGCCCTTGCGGACGCGGGATTCCCTGCCGGCACGGTGGATGCCTATTGCACCTTGCTGGGGCGGGCTTTCGAGGCGCTTTCGGCCGGAACGCCTTTCCCCTCGGCCGACGGAACAGACCTTCCCGACGCGCTGAAGCAGAATTACCAGGCCGTGCTCCAGCAACTCCAGACGCCCTATATGCGGTATTTTGTGACCATGGACATGCGTCCGCTGCTGGGCCGGATCACTTGTCCGGTATTGGCCCTGAACGGTAGCAAAGACATGCAGGTGGAGCCGGAAAGCAATCTGGACGCCCTCCGAAGCGGCCTGCCTGAGGGAACTCCGGCCCAAATTGACTGCATCGAAGGTCTCAACCACCTCTTCCAGCACTGCACCACAGGTGCCGTCTCCGAGTATAAAGAGATAGAAGAGACCTTTGCCCCGGAAGTGCTGAAAATGGTCTCGGACTGGATCCGGGCTGTTTCAATCCTGTAAATAATTGTGTAAATTCGCCTGTTGTTATGGCATCGAAGAAAGGAAAGATACTGATCGTGGACGACAACGCCGGCATCCGCCGGACGCTGGAAATCCTGTTGCCGCTGCATTTCGCGGAGGTAAAGACCATTCCGTCCCCGGCTACGCTGGTGTCATCCCTGGAGCAGTTCCGGCCGGATGTGGTGCTGCTGGACATGAACTTCAACACCAGCATCAATACCGGCAACGAAGGCCTCTACTGGGCCGGAGAAATCAAGAAGATGGCTCCGGAGGTGGAGGTAGTGCTGTTTACGGCCTATGCGGATATCCAGCTGGCCGTGGAAGGGATGAAGCGCGGGGCCTTCGACTTCATCGTGAAGCCGTGGGACAATGACAAACTGGTGGCCACGCTGACGGCAGCGCGCGACAAAGCCAGGAAGGCGATGGGGAGAGATTCTTCGGGCTCCGCTCCAGGCAAGACAGCCGGTCATCCCGGGCAGGGGGAAGGATCCATGTTCTGGGGCACTTCCAAGCCCATGGCCGCCATCCGGAAAACGGTGGACAAGATTGCCCCGACCGACGCCACGGTGCTCATCACCGGCGAAAACGGCACCGGCAAGGATGTGCTGGCGCGGGAGATCCATGCCAGGAGCCTCCGCAGCGGAAAGCCGATGGTGGCGGTGGATGCCGGGGCCATTACCGAAACGCTGTTCGAGAGCGAACTCTTCGGCCACGTAAAAGGCGCCTTCACTGATGCCCATACAGACCATGTGGGCAAGTTTGAGCAGGCCGACGGCGGGACGTTGTTCCTGGACGAAATCGGCAATATTCCGCTGCACCTGCAGGCCAAGTTGCTGCGGGTGATCCAGAACCGGAGCGTAGTGCGTGTGGGCGGTTCCAAAGCCATTCCGGTGAATATCCGCCTGATCTGCGCCACGAATATGGACCTGGAGCAGCTGGTGCGGGAAGGCCGCTTCCGCGAAGACCTGTACTACCGCATAAACACGGTGCATATCGTGCTGCCGCCCCTTCGGGAGCGCCGGGAGGATATCGTGCCGCTGGCAGAGCGGTTCGTCGGCCAGTTTGCCGAAAAGTATCACCGGAGCGTCAGCGGGCTGGACGAGTCGGCCAGGGCGATGCTGGAGGGCGGCCGTTGGAGCGGCAATATCCGGGAGCTGCAGAATGTGATTGAGAAGGCAGTCATCTTGTCAGAGGGCGTATCGCTCACGGCAAAAGACATTCAGCGTGAGCCGGCCAGGGGCGGTGCCCCTTCTGTCGGCCCGCTCAAATCCGTCAGCGAGGAGGAGGAAGAGAGGCTGGTCCGTGAAGCCGTGGAGCGTTGCAACGGGAACATCTCCGCCGCTGCGAAGGCCCTGGGTGTCAGCCGCCCTACCCTGTATGCCAAAATGAAGAAATACGGGCTGTGATGTCTGCCTGGCAAATCATACTGCTCGTTTCCATCGTCGCAATTGTCGCGGCGGTGCTTGCTACGCTTCGGACCAGACATCGGGACATCAAGAAAGTAGCCTATATGATGGATGCCCTGGAGGACGGGGAGCTCAATTTCCGCTTCCAGGAGAGCAATAAGTTCAACCGCACGCTCAACCGTATCCGCACCATCTTCGAGAAGCAGCGGCAGGCCCATGAGCAGGACTCCTGGACCAAGCTCATCCGGGTGCTCACGCACGAAATCATGAATACGGTGTCGCCCATCGCATCCCTGTCCGACGCCATGGCCAAGTCCGTAGACGAGAACGGCCACAGCGAACTGGACATCAAGGCCGGGTTGGAGACCATTTCGGATTCGTCGAAGAACCTGATCGGCTTTGTCCAGACCTACCGGCAACTCTCCGGCGTGGCCCGGCCGGTGAGGAAGGCGCTTGACCTGCGGGAGCTGATGGACAGTGTCATCGCGCTGAACAGCGAATTCACCGCCAGCTGCGGAGCGTCCTGCAAGTATCGGCCGGAAGAGGAAGATCTGATGATTTATGCCGACGAAGGGCAGATTTCCCAAATCCTTATCAATCTGATTAAAAATGCCCTACAGGCCGGGGCCAGGCACATTGACATTTCTGCGCGGATGGGCAAGGACGACGAAGTAATCGTCCAGGTGGCCAACGACGGCGAACCCATCCCCGTGTCGGCCCAGGAACAGATTTTCATTCCTTTCTACACCACCAAGAAAGAGGGCTCCGGCATTGGGCTCTCCCTTGCCCGCCAGATCATGCGGCAGCACAACGGCAGCATTGACCTTGTTAAGAGCGATGCTGCCGAGACAGTGTTCGAACTTCGGTTCCGATAGTCCTACCAGTGAAAGTACATCCTATCGGATGCAATCCACATGCGACATCAACAAATTACATCCGTTATAATGTAATTTAAGAAATATTTCTTATATTTGCATCCGAACGAATGTAATTATGAACGGTAACATCATCTCTTCAACATTAAAAAACCTGCGGAAAGAGCACGGCCTTACGCAGGTTGATTTGGCGATGAAGTCCGGCGTAGGCTTGAACTTTGTCCGCGAATTAGAACAAGGCAAAGCAACTGTCCGAATGGATAAGGTGTCGCAGGTGTTGGATTTGTTCGGATACGAACTGGTTCCTCAAAAGAAGGTGAAATGAGTAAAGCATTAGTTTTGTACAAAGGGAAGAGGGCAGGCATCCTGGAAGAGACGGATGAAGGGTATGAATTCAGGTATAACAAGGAGTATCTTGCCGATGCAGATGCGGATCCCGTCAGTTTGACTCTTCCTTTATCGGAGAAGCCCTACAAATCTCCGGTGCTTTTTCCATTCTTTGACGGCCTTATTCCCGAGGGCTGGTTGCTGGACGTAGTGCTGCGGAATACGGATATCAGTGAATTGGACCGATTCTCCCTGCTGCTTCTATGCTGCAAGGACTGCATCGGTGCCGTAAGTGTAATTCCCATAAAGGAGAATAGTGATGAGTAAATGTTTGTATTGCTATAAGGAACTCGGCCCCGGCGAGGTGGATTTCCATAAATCCTGCTGCCGCAAGTTCTTTGGGACCGCTGCAGTGCCTTCTTTGGATTACACGCGGGAGCAGATGGATGAACTGGCCGCACAGATCATCCGGTCGCAAACTACGCTCACAGGTGTCCAGCCCAAACTGTCCTTAAACTTGGACAAGCATCCTGGTTCACAGAAGCTCTCCATTGTGGGGCTCTGGGGTGATTATATCTTCAAGCCTCAGACCGAGCGTTTTGAGATGTTGCCTGAAAACGAGGACTTGACCATGCATCTGGCAGAAATTGCCAGGATAAAAACCGTCCCCCACACACTCATTCGCATGAAAGACGGAAGCATAGGCTATTTGACCAGGCGTATCGACCGCAAGGCCGATGGGGAGAAGATTGCGATGGAGGATATGTGCCAACTCACGGAGCGCCTGACGGAACATAAGTATCGGAGTTCATACGAACAGGTGGGCAAGGCTATCCGGAAGTATTCGGCTGAGTCCCAGCTTAATATGGTGGATTTTCTGGAACTGGTATATTTCTCTTGGATTACGGGGAACAATGATATGCATCTGAAGAACTTCTCCCTGTATTCCCCTGCCGGAGAGCCCGTCCTCACTCCTGCCTATGACCTTTTGAACGCCGCATTGATTAATCCGGCCGATGACGAAGAACTTGCTCTCAATCTTAATGGGAAAAAGAAACGGATAAAGGATTCCGACTTCCTGGCCGCCTACCGGACTTGCGGCGTTCCGGAAATCGTCTTCGAGCGTATCAAAAAGAAATATAAGAATCTTCTTCCCGCCTTTGAGCAGGAGATTCAGTGTTCATTCCTGTCCGATGAACTCAAGACGTCCTATACCATATTTCTTCATAATCGCTTGCTGATATCGTAAAAATAGTTATATTTGTAGGAAATTTCCAACAAATACAACTATGCAAGAGAATGACGGAAAATACATCTTCGGCGTGGTGAAGGTGGGCGAAAAGGGCCAGATTGTGATTCCACGCGATGCCAGGAAGGTCTATGATATCAAGCCGGGGGATGCGCTGCTCCTCCTCGGCGACCAGAAAGGGATGGCGCTGGTAAAGACCGAAATCTTCCAGAGCGCCGTGGACCAGGTAATGGGAGACATCACGAAATGAGAAAGCACTGGATAGACAATCTGCGCTGGGTGACGGTCCTCCTGGTGCTGCTGTATCATGTGGTCTATTTCTACAACAACAAGGGTGTCTTCGGAGGTATAGGAGGATTCGGCCCGTATCCGGAATATCCTCAGTATCAGGATGTGGTGATGTACATCCTTTATCCGTGGTTCATGCCGCTGCTGTTCATCCTTGCGGGCATCAGCGCCCGTTATGCGCTGGAGAAATACGACGGCAAGAGCTGGTTCAAGGCCCGCACGCGAAAACTGCTGGTCCCTTCCACCATCGGTCTCTTCGTGTTCCAATGGATGGTTGGGTATTTCAATACGCTCGTTGCCGAAGGGGAGGGCGTATTTGACGGAGTCCCGGCAGTCGCCAAGTACATGATTATGGCTGTCAGCGGCATAGGGCCGCTCTGGTTCATCCAGGTACTGTGGCTGCTGTCGCTGGTTCTTTTGCTTGTGCGCCGGCTTGACGGGAAGGACCGCCTGCACGGAGCATCTGGCAAGGTTTTTTCCGGAAAGTGGGGGCTGGTGTGGACCATTCTTCTGGGAGTCCTTTTCTGGTTGGGAGAAAAGACGCTGATCGCTAATCCCCGTTCGGCATCCGCCGATGGCCTGTGGAACCTATATAAGCCTCTTTTCTATCTGATGCCCTTCCTGCTGGGATACTTTGTCTTCTCCCATGAGGCGGTGCAGGAAAAACTCTCCAAGGCCTGGATTCCGCTCATGGGCAGTGCTGCAGTTTCCGGTATCATCTTGATTGCCACCACCTTCGGGCAGGATAACACAAGCCCCCGGTATCTGGGAAGTCCTCTGAATTGCCTCTATGGCTATCTGATGTGCCTCGCGATGATGGGCTGGTTCCGGGCTAAATTCAATCGCACAGGGCGGTTTGCCGGATACATGTCCCGCAGTAGTTATGGCGTCTATGTCGTTCATTATCTGGTGATTGCCAGTCTTGGGTACATGCTGAAAACCCATATCCAGCTTCCTCCGGCGGCGATGTATCTCATTCTCGGCGTTGCGGTTTTTACCCTGTCTCCGCTCCTATATGAAATCATCCGCCGCATTCCAATAGTGCGCTGGTGCGTGCTGGGAGCGAGCAATCCAAAAACTTCCATCAGTTGATGGAACTGATGGAAGTGAGGGAATGATGGCCTGGTGGCCGGGGCGGATTCGAGGAGGGCGAGGTCCTGGGGTGTAAAGGAAAGTGTAAAGTGTAATGTAAAGCTTTACACTTTTTCTTTTGCGGTCAAAGATGGAATCATCTGCAAATCAATAAATTAAATCTTTTGGCACGACAGGTGTTAGTATTAGGCATGGTTAAACATAAGTATTGACATGAAAAACCTTTTCATTAGCTGTGTAGTTATCGCCCTGGCGCTTGCTGAGACAGTCAGCGCCAGCGGCCAAACTACGATGACCTTGAAAGAATGTATGGAGTACGCCATCTCCAACTCCACCAAAATCCGTATCCAGCAGGCGGCCACCGGCGATGCGCAGATAGACCGGCGGGATGCGGCGCTGAAGCTCTTCACCCCGCAGATCAACGCCCAGACCTATGCCTACTACAACTTCGGCCGAAGCATCGACCCGCAGACGAACACGTACTTCAACACCACGTCGTTCCACAATAATTACGGCGTGAGCGCCGGTTACGACCTCTTCGACGGCTTCCAGGCGGTGAACAACTACAAGATTTCCAAGACCGGCATGCTCATTGCCGACTCCCAGGAAAAGCAGGTAGAGGCCGACATTTGCCTGGCGGTGATGGAGGCCTACTACAATGTGGTGTATTACAAGCGCCTCTGCGACGTGTACGAGGAGCAGGTGACGGTGGCCGGGCAGGCGCTCGCCAAAGCCCGCAGGCAAGAGGAACTGGGCCAGAAGGGCCATGCCGATGTAGTCCAGATGGAGGCCGACCTGGCCGACCGGAACTACGAGCTTATCAGTACCCGCAACATGTATGAGCAGCAGCGGATGACGCTCGCTGACCTGATGTTCTGGCCGGTGGACGAGGAGCTGGTCATCGACACCTCGATGCCTGTATGGCAGATTGAGCCGGTGGCCACAGAGTCCGTTATTGACTTTGCCCTGGAACATAATCCGGGGGTCCAGATTGCCAGCTGGAAGGAACTCAACGCCAAGCGCGAACTGAGCACCGCCAAATGGCAGCTGCTGCCCACCGTGGGCTTGTATGCCGGCTGGAGCACCAGCTACTATACCTATCAGGGCTCCACCACTAATCCGTTCTGGAACCAATTCAAAAACAACGGCGGCGAATATGTGGAGGTATCTATCCAAATCCCCATCTGGAACCGCCTGAGCAGGTATTCGGCCATTTCCCGCCGCAAACATGCCCTGGAGAAGGCCACGGCCGAACTGGACCAAAAACGCCGGGATGTGGAAAGCGAAGTGCGCCGTGCCGTCCAGGACCGCGACGGCAGCGCCGCCGCCTATCTGCAGGCCCAGCACAAGTCCGAAGTCCAGTCCGAAGCCTACACCCTAAACCTCAAGAAGTTGGAGCAGGGCCTCATCTCTCCGCTGGAGTTCCAGACCGCGAACAACAACTACCTCAAAGCCCAGGCCGACGAGATGAACTCCCTGTTCAAGTATCTTATCAAGCAGGCGGTGGTGAGGTATTATAATGGTGAAGCCTACATAGACCAGTAACGGCCAGCCTGCGCCGCACGGTAACATCATTACCCTGCCTTTTCAATCTACCCCCTATAGGCATACAATACGCCTGTAAGGGGTATTTTTGGTGTATTTAGAAAAAATAGATAAAAATCTATTAAAATTAATTGTGCAACTAAAAATATTAGCTATATTTGCAAAAAAAGAGTGATCATTATGAAACGACTCACCAAGAAAGAAGAGATTATCATGGAGCACTTCTGGGAAAAAGGGCCCTTGTTCGTCAGGGAGTTGCGGGAGTTGTATCCGGAGCCCCGGCCACATTTCTCCACCCTCAGCACACAAGTGCGGACGCTTCAGGATGAAGGGTTCATCGACCATAAGTCTTATGGTCCCACTTATCAGTATTATGCCAAGGTGACCAAGGAAGAGTACAAGCAGCGCTCGCTTATCGGCCTCATTGACAAGTATTTTGACAATTCTTACTTGAGCGCTGTGTCGGCGCTGGTGAAAGAGGAGAAGATTTCCGTGGAAGAGTTGAAGGAACTCATCGAGATGATTGAAAAGCAATGATGGATTTCCTTGTATATGAAGGAAAAGTGGCGGCGGCGCTGCTGGTTTTCTACCTGTTCTACCGTTTCCTCCTGAAGAAGGAGACGTTTCACCGGTTCAACCGGGTGGTACTGGTGGGAACGGCGGTGCTCAGTTTCCTGCTGCCGCTGTGCATCATTACCATCCGCAGGCCGATGGAAATGGCCCCGGCAGCATCAGAGCCGATGATCGTTTCGGACTTGCCCGAAATGGAACTGGCGCCTATGGTCGATGTCCCTGAGCCTTGGTGGCCGCTGTTGCTCACCATCCTCTTTTGGACTGGCGTGGCCTTCGTCCTTGCAAGGGTACTCGTATCCATCCTCTCCATCGTCAGGATAATCCGCCAGGGAGAACAGGTCCGCGAAGAAGACGGCTGCCGAATCATTGTCACGGAGCGGAGTGTGGACCCTTTCAGCTGGATGAGATACATCGTCCTGTCCCGGAAAGACTGGGAACTTCCGCACAAGTCCATCCTTGCCCACGAGAAAGCGCACATTGCCTACGGGCACTCCCTGGAAGTGTTGCTGGTGGATATCTTGTCGGCCCTCCAATGGTTCAATCCCGCCATCTGGATGCTTAGGGCAGACCTCAAGGAACTCCATGAATATGAGGCCGATGACGCAGTCCTGCGCGCCGGTGCCAACATCAAGGAATATCAGTATTTACTTATAAGAAAAGCTGTCAGCAAGAGCGGCTACTCAGTTGCCAACAGCTTTAATCACAGTATCCTTAAAAACCGAATTACTATGATGTCAAGATCCAAATCGCCCCTTTCGCGGGGCCTGCGGGTGCTCTGGATGCTCCCGTTCGTGTGCCTGGCCATCGGCCTTCAGGCCCGGACTGTCTATGTCCCTGTGGACAAAGATAGTGAAAATAATCCTAAGAAGGGAATCCTCGATGAAATTGTTGTTGTCAAGTATCCGGATGCTTCCCTGCCGGCCGTAACAAAGGAAGAGCATCTGTACCAACTTCCGGAAGTGAGTGGTCTTGCTTCTATTGAAGAAGTGGATACCCCGCCCGTTTTTAGTGACGGATTCAACAAATGGCTGAATACCAGATTATTCTACCCGAAAGAATGCACTCACGAGGGAACGGTGCAAATCAGTTTTGTAGTGGACGGGAACGGCAAGGTGGGTCACGTATCCATCTTACAGGGTGTATGTGACGAACTGGATAACAACGTGTTGAATCTGGTACAGAAGTCTCCGGACTGGCAACCTGCAACGAAGGGAGGCCAATCCGTTGCAGTCAGACTTATCCAGCCGGTGGTCTTTGGGATACGCGGACCGCAAAAAGAACAGGGAAGCGATAACAGCATTATGAATGTCACTACTGCGGACCAGATGCCTCGCTTCAACGGTGGAAGCACAGAATTATTCGACAAATGGGTAAAGGCAAATCTTTCTTATCCTGTAAAGGCTGCCGCCAACCCTGCCCAAGGAAAGGTGACTGTCCAGGGAAAGGTGACTCTTTCCTTCGTGATTTCAGAAACCGGTGAAGTCAAGGATGTAAAGGTGCTGGAAGGTGTCGACAAAGAATGGGATGCCGAAGCGGTTCGTGTCGTGTATTCTTCCCCGAAATGGACACCGGCGATGAGGCAAGGAAAGCCGATGGCTACGGAAATGCTCTATGTCGTACCTTTCAACTTGGAGGCTCCGGCACAGGCGGTTGTCCTGAACATCCGGGCCGATGGCGCCATTGAATCCGGGGACAAGGTTTACACCGTCGGCCAGCTGAAGGAGATTATTCCGCCCCACAAAGACGGAGAGCCGCTGACTACGGTTCAGATTGTCGCCGAAGACAACGTGCGCATGGGCGTGATCGAGGACGTAAAGGGAGAACTTCGGAAACTGGGTGCGTTGAAGGTCCGATATTATTCATCGGCCTCCGGGCAAGAGGGGGTGACACGCCATATGCCGCCATTCCCCAGGGCCGATAAGGCTAAGAAATCGGACTACCCGGAGGTCCTTATGCCTGGCGTGAAAAGGGAAAACATCTTTATTGTCCGCATCAATTCGCTTGACAAGATATTCTTCGGAGACAGACCCCTTCAGGACGAAGAGGAGATGCTTCGGGCGGGCAAAGAGTTTCTGAGAAAGCGTGGGAATGACGCCCATTTCTTGTTGACAGTGGATAGGGGAACCAGCTATGGCGCTTACACGCACATGCAGTCCCTGCTGTGGCAGGTGTATGAAGAGATTCGGGATGAGAAGGCGCATGAAGTTTACGGTAAAGCGCTCTCTGAGTTGTCCAATAGCGAAAGGTCACAGATTAACTGGATGGTCCCGTTCAGCATCGGAGAAGCAAGCCCCAAGGGTTGATAATGATAATGTTCGCGGGATGTTCCCCCCATCAACCAGGTGTTGATTTTGTAAAGAAAGTGTAAAGTGTAATGTAAAGCTTTACACTTTTTTTGTTTTCTATAATATTCTAAACAATTCAAATAGAGCATATTAGCTGGTTTGGCACAGAGGATGCTTGTCATTCTGAGCGAAGTGAAGAATCTAAAAATGTAAAAACGATATGGATAAGATTATCGAAAAGAAGACCGGATGGCGCGTGGCGTTCACAAGGAAGGCACTCCCTTATTGGCTGGGCGCTTTGCTGCTGGCGTTTATCGTGTATCTGATTGCCAGGCCGAACAACAAGACCCTGCGGGTGGACAAGGACAGCATTACGGTGTCATCGGCCGTGAAGGGCGAATTCAACGACTATATCCGCATCAGCGGCCGGGTGCAGCCGATGACCACCATCCAGCTGAGTCCCCAGGAAGGCGGCATCGTGGAGAAGATCCTCATCGAGGAGGGTTCCCCGGTGAAGGCCGGCG
>CAMHST010000032.1 GCA_946187865.1 uncultured Bacteroidales bacterium | reverse complement strand
CACCCATCGGGTGATCGTGCGGGTTCATGACAACACCACGGTTGTGCGGGCGGCGGCCCAGATGACGGGTGCGGCCGGCTTTACCGTAGGATTCCAGATTGTGGTCGGGGTTGGAAACTGTACCCACGGTGGCGCGGCAGGCTACGGGAACCATGCGGGTTTCACCGGAGGGCAGACGGAGGATGGCGTAGTTGCCTTCGCGGGCGGCGAGCTGGGCGTAGGTGCCGGCGGAACGGGCCATAACGGCGCCCTGGCCGGGACGGAGCTCAATCGCGTGTACGAGGGTACCCACGGGGATGGCGGAAAGCGGGAGGCAGTTGCCCAGATCCGGGGAAGCCTTCTCACCGGACTCCACCACCTGGCCTACCTGCAGGCCGTTGGGGGCGATGATGTAGCTCTTCTTGCCATCTTCGTACTCGATGAGGGCAATGCGGGCGCTGCGGTTGGGATCGTACTCGATGGTGAGCACGGTGGCCTTAAACTCGTCGCGGTTGCGGACGAAGTCCACCAGACGGTACATTCTCTTGTGACCGCCGCCACGGTAACGGACAGTGAGCTGGCCGGTATTGTTGCGGCCGCCGGTAGATTTAAGAGGAACAAGGAGCGGTTTGTACGGCTTCTTGGCAGTAATTTCCTCGAACGAACTGATGGCCTTATTGCGCTGGCCAGGAGTTACGGGTTTGTACTTTTTAATTGCCATAATTCACTTCCTCCTCTTAGATGTTAGCGTAGAAATCAATCTTGTCCTCACCGGCAAGGGTGACATAGGCTTTCTTGAAGTGGTTCATACGACCACGAAGAAGACCGGCCTTGGTGTAACGCTGCTTGCGTTTGCCGTGATAGTTCATGGTGTTCACATCGGCGACGGACACACCGTACATCTGCTCCACGGCAGCTTTGATCTGAAGCTTGTTGGCCTTGCGGTCTACGATGAAACCGTAACGGTTCAGCTTTTCGCCCTGAGCCGTCATTTTCTCGGTTACGATTGGCTTAAGTAAAATTCCCATTTCTTTTTCTCCTTTACTTTACTCTTGCTGCGAGGATATCCTGCACGCCGTCCACAAGCACGAGGGAATGGGCATTCATAATGGCGTAGGTATTGATCTCGTCAACGGTGATAACCTTCACATCCTGAAGGTTGCGGGATGACAGGAAGATATTGTTGGAGTTCTCCGGGAGAACCATGAGGACTTTGCGGTCACCGGCCTTGATGTTGGTCAGGATGTTGCACAGTTCCTTGGTCTTGGGAGCTTCCATGGCGAAAGGTTCCACAATCACGATCTTGTTCTCGGCGGCCTTGTAAGAGAGGGCGCTGAGGCGGGCGAGCTGCTTCACCTTCTTGTTCAGTTTGAAACGATAATCGCGCGGCTTGGGGCCGAACACGTTGCCACCACCTACGAAGATGCCGGCCTTGAGGGAGCCGTGACGTGCACCGCCGCCGCCCTTCTGGCGTCCGAGCTTCTTGGTGCTGTAGGCAACCTCGCTGCGGTCCTTGGTACGGGCGGTACCCTGACGCTGGGCTGCGAGATACTGGAGAACGTCCAGGTAGATCACGTGGTCGTTGGGCTGTACGCCGAACACCTTTTCGTCCAGGACGACTTTCTTTCCGGATTCAGTTCCGTCAATCTTATATACAGACAATTCCATAATTAAGCCTCCAGAATTAAGTAAGAACCTTTGGCTCCGGGGACGGAACCCTTGACAACGATGAGGTTGTTCTCCGGGATAACCTTGAGGACTTCCAGATTGAAGACCTTTACGCGCTCATTGCCCATGTGACCGGCCATGCGCATACCCGGGAAAACGCGGGACGGCCAGGAGGATGCACCCATGGAACCAGGGTGACGGAGCCTGTTGTGCTGACCGTGGGTTTCTCCGCCGACACCGGCGAAACCATGGCGCTTCACGACGCCCTGGAAACCCTTACCTTTAGAAGTACCGACAACGTCCACGAACTTGACATCCTCTGTGAAGACGTCTGCCACGGTGACGGTGTCTCCAAGCTTGAGCTCTCCGGCGAAGTCCATGGGGAATTCCACGAGTTTCTTCTTGGGAGTAGTCCCTGCCTTTTCGAAATGGCCCTTCAGGGCCGCGCTGGTGCGTTTCTCTTTCTTTTCGTCATAGGCAAGCTGCACGGCGGAGTAACCATCGGTCTCCACGGTACGGACCTGCGTGACAACACACGGACCAGCCTCAACGACGGTGCACGGGATATTCTTCCCGTCGGCACCGAAGACGGAAATCATTCCGACTTTCTTTCCAATTAAACCAGGCATTGGTGTTTGTTAATTAATTGTTTATAAATGCTTTAGCGCAAAAAATAAGCGGTTCGCTCACTTTCGCGGACCGCAAAGATACAACTAATTATTTGATTTTCCAAAACTTCCAGGAAGTTATCAACAGCTTTTTTCACAGGGACCAGACCTCCCCGCCTAACCGATGGATGGCGTGTAATCAAGGCTGACCTTACAGCCTTTCTACGTCGGCCCAGCCGAAGCGGGCGGGGTACAGCCACGCCCGGTCCGTGTGCTCCATGACGCCGTAATCCAGCGACATGCGGGGACACTCCGCATACGCCTCTTCCAGGAAAACGGGATTGTCCAGCTGGGTTTCCCAGCCGCGGAACAGTTCCGTCACTTCCGGAATATAGCGCTCCATTTCCGAGATGATCGTGGACGCTTTCCAGATGAACACGCCGCTGTTCCAGAAGAATTCACCGGTGCGGAAAAACACCTCTGCAAGCTCCTGCGGGGGCTTTTCCGTAAAGGTTTTCACCTGCAGGGGACCGGGCAGATTATACGCATTGCGTCCCTCTTTTACCTGGATATAGCCAAAACTGGTCTCCGGGCTTTTGGGAACCACGCCCAGGGTCATGAGCACATCGTTTTTCTCTACATACTCGCAGGCTTCCAGCACCGTCCGGGCAAAGAGGTCTTCGTCCCGGATCACGGAATCCCAGGGGGTGGCGATGATCAGGGCCTCCGGGTCCCTGAGGCGCAGCGTATAGGCCGAATAAGCCATGCATGGAGCCGTTCCGCGCTGGAAGGGTTCCAGCAGCAGGTTTTCCGGCGGGAGCTCCGGAAGCACTTTCCTGGCCTCTTCCCCGAAACGGGACAGGGTGACAACCAGGATATGGTCCTTGGGAAGCACGCGCAAAAAGCGTTCGTAAGTGACGCGCAACTGGAACGGGGATCCCGTTCCGTCGGCCATGATCACGCAATACCGGTGTGAATCCATACGCTTAAGTGTAGAGAGGAATCCAGGCTTGGGGGAAGTAGCGGACAACGGTTTCCGGGCCGTTCACAATCACGGACACGACATCGAAAAACACTTCCCGTCCTTCCAGGTTGTTCTTGCTGTTCAAATACTTAAGAGCTGCGGCCGATATCCTTTTCTGCTTCACGGCGGTGACTTGGTCGTCTATGGACGTTGTAACGGGGGCCTTCCGCGCTTTCACCTCCACGAAGTGAAGTCCGTCGGCCGCCTCCGAGACAATGTCTATCTCCAAATGTCCGCCCCTCCAGTTCCTGTCCAGGATCTGATGTCCCCTGGTTTGCAGGAAATCGCACGCCATCTGCTCGCCCAACTCTCCAAGTTTACTGGTTTTCAGTACATTCATTGTGGTTTAGTATAGTAGTACAAGGTTTAGTCAAACTTTACCACCGTAACGCCGGAACCGCCGAACTGGACGTGCTCGTCCGCTACGGAGACAACGCCGGGCACCGTGCGCAGGTACTTCTGGATTTCCTCGTGCAGGGCGCCTGTCCCTTTACCATGCAAAATCCGCACCGTACCCACATTGAGCATGAGGGCATCGTCGATATACCGCATCACTTTTTCCAGGGCGTCGTTCACGCGTTCTCCCCGCACATCCAGCTCCATCTTGAAAGACGCTTTCCGCTCCTGCAGGCCGGTGTCGTACACGGCCCGGGGGCGGTTCTGCACCGGTTTCGAGGCCGCCTTGAATTCGTTGGCGGTGATGCGCTCTACCCGGTCCAGGGGCAGTTTGGTGGTGATATTGCCCACAATCACCGACACGGCCTTGGTAGACACTTTGGACACTTCGCCCACCATGCCGTTTTCTTTCACACGCACTTTTTCCCCCACTTTCAGGGGTGCCTCGCGGAAAGCCTGCAGCTTGCGGGCTTCCGTCTCCTGGGCTTCCATCTGCCGGATCTCTTCCACAGACCCACGGCGTTTTTTCCGCTGCAGTTCCCGCTCTTTCCGGTCCTTGACCGTCCGGAGCTTTTTCTCTATATATTCGTCCCGGGAACGGCGGTTGCTTTCCAGCGCACCCAGGAAGCCTTGCAACTCTTCGCGGGCCTCTTTGGTCTCTTCCTTGGCGGCCTGCGACTCCCGGATGGTGCGGATGGTGTTCTCTACCTGCTTGTTGGCATCCCGGACAATCTTCTCCGCCTCTTTGCGGGCCTCTTCCAGAATGCCGCGGCGCATTTCCTTGATATCTTCCAGTTCCTTCTGGTAGCGGTCTGTCAGGGTATCCAGGGTCTTGTCCGTCGCTTTGATCTTGGTCAGTTTCTCGTCCAGGACGCGGCGGTTCCGGGCGATCTTCCGCAGATTCCGCTCAATCCCCACATACTGCTCGCCGGCGCGCTGCTCCGCGTCGTGCACCAATGCCTCCGGAAGGCCCATCTTGCGCGCCAGTTCAAAGGCGAAAGAAGACCCGGGAAGCCCCGTTTCCAACTGGAACAGCGGAGTCACCGTGGCGGCGTCGAACTGCATGGCGCCGTTCACCACGCCGGTTTCCGCTCCGGATGCATACAGCTTGAGGTTGGTGTAATGGGTGGTGATCACCCCGTAGGCGCCCCTCCGGTCCAGTTCCGCCAGGATGGCTTCCGCGATGGCTCCGCCGGCCGCCGGTTCCGTACCGGAGCCGAACTCGTCTATCAGCACCAGCGTTTTTTCGTCGGCCACCTGCAGCAGCTGCTTCATGTCTGACAGGAAAGAACTGTAGGTGGAAAGGTCGTTCTCCAGGGACTGGTCGTCGCCGATGGATACAATAATACGCTCGAACACAGGCAGTTCCGAGGTTTCCGACGTAGGGATGAGCATGCCCCACTGGAACATGTACTGGAGCAGCCCCACCGTTTTCAGGCATACGCTCTTGCCCCCGGCGTTGGGGCCGGAGATCAGGAGGATCCGTTTCTGGGGCGTAAGGGAGACCGTGAGCGGGACGATGCTCTTTTTCTCCCGGCGGAGGCTCCGCTCCAGGAGCGGGTGCCGGGCTTTGCGCAGGCTCAGCTCCCCGTTTTCCGACAGCAGCGGCATGCCTGCGATGAAATCCAGTGCCACATGGGCCTTGGCCATGTTGAAATCCAGCTCTCCCACGAACACGGCACCATCCATCAGCTGCGGGACAAACGGCCGCAGGAAGTCCGAGAACTCGTGCAGGATGCGGGCCATCTCCCGGGTTTCCGCGAAGTGCAGTTCCGCAATCTCGTTCTCCAGCGCCACCACCTCTGCCGGTTCCATGAAAGTGGTTTTTCCGGTGGCCGATTCGTCGTACACAAAGCCGGAGAACTGGCGTTTCTTGGCCGACGACACCGGAATAAGCATTTTCCCGTCGCGGATGGCCACGCTGGCGTCGGCGTCGGCCAAACCGGCCTGCTGCGCCTGGCGCAGGATGGCATTCATCCGCTTGGAAATGTTGATCTCCTTATCTTTGATATTCCGCCGGATGCTGTAAAGCTCGTCCGAGGCGGTGTCTTTCATCTCCCCGTGGCGGTCCAGGATGGAGTCTATCCGCCGCTGCACCTCCTGCGGGGCCGATATCCCCGAGGCCATGTGCTGCAGGTTGGGGTAAATCCCCTCCTTGATGGTATGGAAAAAGTGCAGGGCACGCTGAAGCGTATCCAGCAGGGTGCGCAGTTTCCCCAGCGACAGCAGGTCGATGGAGGCATTCTTGCCGATAGGCTCCAGGAACGGCAGGGCGTCTATATAGCCACTGGTGGGGAAATTGTCCTCGAACATGAGGATCAGGCGCATCTCGTCCGTGAGCAGGTGACGGCGATGGATCTCTTCCCCGTCCGTGCTCCACTCTTCCCCCTCTACCCGGGCCGCCGCATAATCCGTCGAGCAGCGGTCCTGGATGGCGGTGCGGATCTTGTCGAATCCCAGTTTGGCTTCCAGCCTTTCGTCTCTCATTCCGCGCCCTCCTTTTCCTGACTGCCCAGGGACTCGCCCACCAGCGAGCGAAGCTCTTTCAGGTCTTTCACAGTATGGATTTCACCCGCGTGCACGAAGGAGATCGTGCCGGTTTCCTCCGACACCACCACTACGTCGGCATCCGTATTCTCGCTGATTCCGATGGCCGCCCGATGCCGCATCCCGTAATGGGCGGGAACGTCCGTGCGGTCTGTCATGGGCAGCTGGCAGCGGGCGGCGATAATCCGGTCTCCGCGGATAATCATGGCACCGTCGTGCAGGGGAGAATTCTTGAAGAAGATGTTCATCACCAGACGGCGGTTGATTTCCGCGTCGAAACGGTCTCCGGTGGCAATGTATTCGTCCAGGGAAGTCTTTTTCTGAAGGACGATCAGCGCCCCGGTATGTTCGGCCGACATGGCGCGCACGGCCTCCGAGAGCTCTACCACCGAACGCGAGCCCATCTTCTCTTCCTTGATGCCCAGCAGCCGGTTGAACAGTTCGCCCGTCCGCTTGGCCAGGCCGGAATTGACGGCCAGGCGGTTGATCAGGTGGCGGATTTCCGGCTGGAAGATGATGATGACGGCCAGGATACCCACATCCAGCAGCGCGTTCAGCAGGGCAGTCATCATGCGCATGTTCAGGGCGCTTACCACCGCCTGGGCCACCAGCAGCACCACCAGCACCAGCACGATGTTCAGCACAGTGGTGTCTCCGCGGATGCTCCGGATCAGGAAATAGATGATACCGGCCACCATCAAGATGTCCAACACATCGGCCCAGCCGAAGCTCAGGAAGCCGAATATGCCCAAAACATGAATCATAGACTGCAAAGATAGCGAAAATATTCCTACCTTTGTACAAGCTATGTTTAGGGTTTTGAAATTCGGCGGATCTTCGGTAGCGTCCGCAACCAATATCTCCAGGGTACTGGACCTGGTGGGCCAGGAGGCCGCCAAAGGCCGGGTAATCCTGGTCAGTTCGGCCATCAGCGGCTGCACAGACACGCTTTTGCAGCTCGCGGAAGGGAACCCGGAGGGCCTGGAGCCGCTGCGGGAAAGGCACCGGGACATTGTCAGGCGCCTGTTCACCGGCGTGGAGCGCCGCAGCGTGCTGGAACGCATGGATGCCCTGTTCGAAGAAATGCTCAAGGCCCCCGACGCAGAAAAAGTCACCTACGGGGAAATCTTCTCCACCACCCTCCTGGCCGCCAAACTGGAGGCCGACGGCTACCGCACGCAGTGGCTGGATTCCCGCCGCCTGGTCATTAAAGACAAGCCGGCCCTCACTTACCGGAACATCGCCGGTGCCGTAGCGGAGAACTCCGCAGACATTTTCGTGGCGCCCGGCTTCATTTGCGGAACCGCGGAAGGCGGTGTGAGCACCCTGGGGCGCGGCGGGTCGGACTACAGCGCCGCCCTTTACGCCGCCGCCCTGCAGGCCGATTCCCTCCAGATATGGACCGACGTTCCCGGCATCATGACGGCCAACCCCAAACAGGTTTCCCATGCCCGGACCATCCCGGAAATGACTTACGGCGACGCCCTGCAAATGGCTTCGCACGGCGCCAAAGTGCTCTATGCCCCCACGGTGGCCCCGGCCATGGAAGCCGGCATCGCCATCGAAATCAAGAATACCTTCAACCCGGACGGCGGAAAAACCGTCATCTGCGGCAGCGCCCGCCCCTCCGGCACCGTAGGCATCGCCTCCCGCAAAATGGACAGTATCGTGGAAGTCTGCCTGGTCGGAAGCAATGCCGTCGCAGAGGCGGAATCGGCGCTGGCCCTTGCCGGCATCGCCCCACTGCGCATCTGGGAAGAGGAGGGGAACGTGCTCCTTACGGTACGCCCCGCCGTGGAGATTCCCGCTCTCAGGGCACTGCACAGGACTTTCTTCGAGACACTGCCGGTAAGCCAGGTCAACCTGTTCGTGGCTGGTTACGGCACCGTCGGCAAGGAACTGGTCCGGATGGTGGGAGAGACCGCATCGGCCGTTACCCTCCGTACGGGAAAAGCCCTCCGCGTAGTGGGCATCGCCAATTCAAGGCACTATTCCATAGACTTGGGCGGAAACCCCGGAACACCTTCCGAAGAAGGAGACTACATAGATGCCGTCTGCGCCCTGGCGCCCAAGGGGTCCGTCTTCATAGACTGCACAGACAGCGAAACCCTGTACCAGCGCTACCCGCAGCTGTTTGCCGCAGGGCTTAACGTTGTTTCCTCCAACCGCCGCTCCTTTGCCGTCCCCTATGTGACTTACGCCTCCCTGCATGCCGCGGCCCGGGAGAACGGCGCCTTCTTCCGCTACGAAACCACTGTAGGCGCCGCCCTGCCCATCCTGGAGTCCATCTCCCGGGGGGCCAACAGCCTGGACGAAGTGCTGTCCATCGAAGCGGTCGTCTCCTGCACGCTGAACCAGATCCTGGGCGATTACCGCCCCGGCGGGGAAAGCTTTGCCGCCCTGGTGCGGAAAGCGCAGGAGGCCGGTCTCACGGAGCCGGACCCGCGCCTGGACCTGGGCGGACGGGATGCCCTTCGGAAACTCCTCATCCTGGCCAGGGAAGCCGGCGTACGGCTGGAAGAGGAAGACGTTCAAGTGGTTCCCGTTATTCCTGCCGCCATGTTCGATGTCCCGCTGGACCGCTTCTATGAAGACCTCGAAGCCTTTGAGGCCAGTTTTGCCAATGCCACCCGCGCGGCAGAGGCCCAGGGCTTCCGCCGCCGCTTCGTGGCGTCGCTGGAGAAAACGGAAGAAGGAGGATTCCGTGCCGGCATCGGCCTGCGGAACGTGGCGCCCGTACACCCCGCCTACCATCTGCGGGGCACGGAAAACGCCATCATCGTGCGCAGCGCATTCCATCCCTATCCGCTGGTGATCCAGGGCCCCGGAGAGGGCGCCCGGGAGGCCGCCAGCAGCATTCTCAACGATATTTTACGCTAAAGCAATTCCCCGAATTCGTGTACGCCCTGCAGCCCTTCCGTAAGGGTTGCCGCCACCACGGCGCCCTTGGCAAAGCCCTCGCGGGAAAAAGCTTCGTGGCGCAGGGTAAGCTTGTCACAGGCCGATTCTAAGGTAACAGTGTGGATACCAGGAACTTCCCCTTCCCTTATGGAGGTTATCTCCGGCTTTGCGCCCAGGTTCTCCTCTACCAGTTCTCCCAGCGTCTTGGCTGTTCCGGAGGGGGCGTCCAGCTTGTGGATATGGTGAATCTCTTCGATCTCCGGCGTATAACCCGCCCCCTTGAGCAGGGCCGACGCTTTCTTCACGGCGGCGAATAGGGCATTCACGCCCAGGGAGAAGTTGGACGCATAGATGAGCGGCGTGCCGGCCTCTTCAAAGGCGCGGAAGACATCGGCCTTGATATCGTTCCAGCCGGTTGTGCCGACGACGGCCGCCCGGAAGTGCTTGGCAATGAAGGGATAGTTGGCCCGGAAGGCGTCCGGGGTGGTGAAGTCGATGCACACGCACGCCTTGGCCTTCTCCGGGTCTGTAGCGGTGATATCCTCGCTAGCCTCTACCATCTCGATACCCCTTCTTTGCAGTTCCTTCTCTATCATGTGGCCCATCTTCCCGTAGCCGCTGATGATCACTTTTATCATAATTCAGTGGAGGTTAAACAATGGTACATCCGGACATACTGCGCCACGGCGGTTTCCAGGTCGGCCGTCAGGACCTGCTCGTCGTCCCGGTGGGCATGGCGGATGCTGCCGGGGCCGCAGATGATCTTGTGGCCGAAGCCCGTGAGGTGCGGGGCATCGCTGCCGAAAGCCACCGGACCGCTCGGGAATCCGGGCAGGGTCACATAGTGCGCCGGCTGGTCGCCGCTGCCGTTGGGTGTCACCAAAAGCGGGAAGGGACTTCCCGGAGCATTTTCCCGTACAGGGTCGCGAAGCGACGCGGAGGGAAGTCCCTTCCCGCTTGCTGCGTCAGCCATCCAGTCCTGCACGGCCTGGTGAGACACGAAGGTGGTCCGGAAATACAGCCGGCAGGCAAGCTTGGGAGACAGGATGTTCTGCGCATTGTCGCTTCGCAGAAGCCCCACGTTCCAGGTGGTCTCACCCAGCTCCGGATCCAGGCCGAAGTCCTTGTCCTTAAGCGCATTATAGAACTCGTTGAACAGGTCCACGGCACTCACCCCGTACTGCGGATAGCCGGAATGGAAGGCCTCCCCGGTAAACACCAGATCGTAGGACTTGGTCCCTTTGGAGGCCGACACCATCTTGTTCTCCGTAGGTTCGCCGATAATCAGGAACGGGGCCTGAAAACCCGTCTTGGAAAATGCCTTGGCGCCCCAGGAGCCGGTCTCTTCCCCGGCAAGCAGCAGTAGGCCAAAATCCGAGTACCCCGCGGCGGCCAATTGGCAACATGCCGTGTACAAGGCGAAAACCTGTCCCTTGGCATCACAAGAACCACGGCCGTAAACCGCATTGTCGGAAAAACGCGGCGCAATGTACGGCGGGACCGTGTCTATATGGCTGCAGAACACCACCTTGGGTGTTCCCCACTGCAGGAAAAGGTTCAGGGTCCCGTCTCCCACTTCCTGGCACATCAGCCGCGGCGCCCCGGGACAGCCTTCCGGAAGACGCTGTGACAGCCACAGGGCCACCTCCCGCTCCTTTCCGGAAGTGGAGTCTATCGACAAAAACGCTTTAAAAAAATCCCAATCCATATTCTCTAGTTTCCCAAGTGCATTTCAACCCGTTTTTGCACTTGGCAGTCTATTCTTGCCGGTCACCAAGTGCATTTCGGCCCGTTTTTGCACTTGGCGGGCTTATTTGTCGGCCTGCAGCCAGCCCTTGGCCAGCAATACCTGGGCAATCTGGACGGCGTTGGTGGCGGCACCCTTGCGGATGTTGTCACTCACGCACCAAAGGTTCATGCCGTTTTCTACGGAAGGGTCGCGGCGGATGCGGCCCACAAACACTTCGTCTTTGCCCCAGGCATACAGCGGCATCGGGTAAACATTGTTTTCCGGATCGTCCTGCACCACGACTCCGGGCATCTCGGCCATGAGCCGGCGGGCCTCCGCCAAGTCGTAAGGCTTGCAGAACTCGATGTTCACGCTCTCCGAATGTCCGCCCTTCACCGGCACGCGCACCGTAGTGGCAGAAACGGCAATGGAAGGATCCCGGAGGATTTTCCGCGTCTCGTTCACCATCTTCATCTCTTCCTTGGTGTAGCCATCCGGAAGGAAGGAGTCGATATGCGGAAGTATATTCAGGTCGATAGGATGGGGGAACTTGCTGCCGCTGCCGCCGGCGCGCTCCGCCTCCAGCTGCTCGATGCCGCGCTGTCCCGCTCCCGTAACGCTCTGATAGGTGCTCACGACGATGCGCTTGATCCCGTAGGCTTTATGAAGGGGTGCCAGGGCAAGCACCATCTGGATGGTGGAACAATTGGGGTTGGCGATGATGTGGTCCTGGGGCGTGAGTACATCGGCATTGATTTCCGGGACGACCAGGGGAACGGACGGATCCATCCGCCAGAACGAGGAATTGTCCACGACATAACAGCCTGCCGCGGCGAACTTCGGGGCCAGCTCGCCGGAGGTGGCGCCACCGGCGCTGAAAAGGGCCAGCACCGGCTTGCGGGCGATGGCCTCGTCGGCGCTGATTACCGTCCACTCCTTTCCGCGGAAAGAGACTTTCTTCCCCCAGGAGCGGGAAGACGCTACCGGAAGCAATTCAGTGACAGGAAAATTCCTTTCTTCCAACACTTCCAACATCTTGGAGCCTACAACACCTGTGGCTCCCACTACTGCAACAATCATAATCGGTTCGTTTTATTTGAATACACTACCATACTTTATTCAAAGGGCCCGTTACCGCAGCATGTCTTCCAGGTGCACGCTGCCGGCGGTTTTCTCGTCGCGGTACTTGACAATCACCGGGCAGTACAGGTGCACGCCGCTTTCCAGGGGCTTTCCGTCCCGGACGATGGGCTTGGACCCGCTCACGACAACGGCGCCGCGGGGAACCACGATCCGGCCGTCTGCGTTGCGCTTGATAAAGGTTCCCGTGGTGGCGTCGAAGATGGCCGTGGAAGACGTGATGATGACCCCGGAGGCAATCACGGCGCCTTCCTCCACGATGGTTCCTTCGTAGATGCCGCAGTTACCGCCCACGAACGCACCGTCCTCGATAATGGTGGGAAGGGCGCCCGCCGGCTCCAGCACGCCGCCGATCTGGGTAGAGGCCGATATGTGGATGTTCCGGCCCACCTGGGCGCAGGAGCCGATGGTCACGTGGCTGTCCACCATGGTGCCCTCGCCCACATAGGCGCCCACATTCACATAGGCAGGAGGCATGACAATGCTGCCGGGGGCCAGATAGGCGCCGCGGCGGATGCTGCTGCCGCCCGGGACAATGCGCACGCCGTCCCCGGCCTTGAACTGCCGCACCGGGAAGGTGTCCTTGTCAAAGAAGGGGAACTGCCCTTCCGACATATCCTTGATGGCGCCAAGCTTGAATCCGGAGAGAATCACCTCCTTCACCCAGCGGTTCACTTTCCACTGCCCGTCCACCTTTTCAGCCACACGGATTTCGCCCCGCTCCAGGGCATCCATTACCTCATTGAATCTTTGCAGCGTTACTTCGTCCATAATGCGTCCAATACGTTTTTCATCATTTCTTCTGTCTGGGCCAAAGACGGCACCAGGGGCAGCCGCAGGCTGTTTTCCATCAGGCCCAGCTGCGCCATGGCCGCCTTGCCGGGAATGGGATTGGGCTCTACGAACAGGGCCTCGAACAGCGGATGCAGGCGGCGCTCCAGTTCGTCGGCCACGGCCCAATTGTGCGCAGCGGCGGCATGCACGAAGTCGGCCATTTCCACGGGGCACACATTGGAGGCCACGGACACTACGCCGTCGGCCCCTCCGTCTTTCATCAGGGAAAGGGTGTCGTCGTCGTTGCCGGAGAGCACCGAGAAGCCGTCCGGGCGTTTGGCCAGGATGGTCCGGATCTGCTCCAGCTTGCCGGAAGCTTCCTTCACGGCCACAATGTTGGGAATGTCCCGGGCCAGGGCCAGGGTGGTTTCCGCCTCGCAGTTGGCTCCCGTGCGGCCGGGTACGTTGTACAGGATCACCGGCTTGGGTGTATGGGAGGCAATTTCCTTGAAATAGGCATAGATGCCCCGCTGCGGCGGTTTGTTATAGAAGGGGACCACCACCAGGAAAGCGTCTGCCTCCCGGAGCAGTTCCATGTTGGCCAGGGTGCCGTTTACGCTGTTGGTCCCGACGCCCACCACCACCGGGACGCTGCCCGCATGGGCACGTACGGTCTTGTAAACCAAAAGTTTCTCTTCATCGGAGAGGGTGGGGGTTTCACCGGTGGTTCCCAGCGGCACCAGGAAATCTATTCCGGCCTCTACCTGCCGGCGGGTGGTGGCTGCAAGCGCCTGGACATCCACTTTCCCGTCTTTGAACGGGGTGAACATGGCGGTTCCGCAGCCTCTTAGGAAATACGCATTCATAACCAACGATAACTCATTCTTGAAATGCAAAGATATGAAACATTTTTCACTATTTTTGCCTGTATGCTTTAACAATTTTCCGGAAGCCGCGTCTTATAGATGCAACCGGTTGAAATGATTATGAAAAAAGCAGTATTTACCTTATTGATTGCCCTGAGCGCCATCAGCTGCGCCTGGGCCGGAAAAGCCTCAAAAGTGGAATCCCTGGTGAAACAATACCGGGGGAACGACGGCTTCGAAGTCGTGTCCCTGGGCCCCGTGGGCTTGAGTCTGCTCAAGATAGCCGGCGTATCCAGCGGAGAATTGGATGCCGAAGACCGTGCCGTCTTGTCGGCCTTCAACGGAATCCGGCGCCTGACCATCGTAGATTTCGAAAGTTTACAGGCCGACCTTAAAGATCAGTTTCGCCGGAAACTGGAAACTGTCCTGAAGGGAATGGAACTGATCCTGGAAGCCAAGGACGGCGAAAGCAGCATGCGCATCTACGGCGTGGATGACGGCAATATGATCCGGGACTGCATCCTGTACAGCAGCGAAGGAGCCATCATCTGCACCCGCGGACGCATCGAGACGGAGCGGCTGGGCGAACTGATGGAGATGGCCCAGTGACACCCCAGGCATTTCATACCGACTGGCTTCCGCTCCGGGACCGTTTCTACCGCATCGCCTTCTATATCCTTGAGAATGAAGATGATGCCAAGGACGCCGTGCAGGACCTGTACCTCAAGCTTTGGGACCTGCGTGACCAGCTGGACCTGATCCGGCAGCCGTCTGCCTATGGAGCCATGCTCATGCGGAACCTGTGCATAGACCGCATCCGAAGCAGGCGCTGTCCCGAGCCGCTGGACGAAAAACTATCCGGAAAAGCGCCGCCGGACGACGCGCTCATCCTGAAAGAAAGCGTGGCCGGGCTTTACGAGGCCATCCAAAAACTTCCCGCAGGACAGCGGAAACTCCTCACCCTACGTGTTTTACACGGACTCTCCTATGAGCAGATCCAACAAGTGACCGGCCTCAGCGGCCTTAACATCCGGGTCCAGGTGAGCCTGGCACGGAAGAAACTGAAAGAATGGTATGAAAACCCTCGATGAAATTACCCGGCTCAGTGCCGCCGACCTGGAACGGACCGGGGCCGATGAAAGCATCCCCGTACCGGAGGACCTGGCCATCCGCCTCCCCGAGACGGAACGCCCCTCCCGCCTGTGGCCGATTGCCGCGGCAGCTGCCCTCCTTGTCGGAGTGGGCGTCTCCGGGTACCTGGGCGCCCGGCAGCCCCGCGACACCTACTCAGACCCCTACGAGGCCTATGCCGCCGTGGAAAAAGCCTTGGTCAAAGTGTCGGGGACTGTGTCCAAAGGAACGGCAGCCCTATCTGAAACCCAATCTGTCATTGAAAAACTGAATTACTGGAAATGAAAAAGTTATTTACCATAGTCACCCTCATCACCCTCTGCGTGACAGCGTTTGCCCAGAACGGACGCGACCTGTACAACAAATACTCAGACCTCCCCGGCACGGAAGCCGTGTACATCTCTCCCGCCATGTTCCGCATGATCGGAAAAATCCCGGATGTGGAGTTCCAGGACGAAAGCGTGAATTTCGCCCCTGTCATCAAATCCATGACCGGCTTCTATGTGCTCAATGCCACAGACCCTAAAATCGGCGCCGACCTCTATGCCGATGTGCGCAAATTCATCGACGGCGGAAATTACGAGCTGCTGATGGAGGCCAAGGAAAACGGCGAAGTGGCCCGCATCTACACCGTCGGCGACGAGCAGACTGTCACTTCCCTGGTCATACTGGCCCAAGAAAAAAGCGAAACGGCGTTCATCGCCATAGACGGCAAGATGGACAGGGCGCAATTGGAAGACCTGATGGCCAAGGCCGCGTCGGAATAGCCCGCATGATTCGCTGAAAATGCGTATCTTTGTACACCCAATCAAAGAACACGCATGTCCATTTCTGTCATTATTCCGGTTTACAACGTCAAGCCCCTGCTGGCACGATGCCTGGACAGCCGCCTGACAGCGCAAACCCGTTAGCCGAAGCAGAATTTTTGCTATTTTTGCATCCGCATGGAAAAGATTTTCAAATTTTCCGGAGCCGGGAATGATTTCGTGGTTCTGGATGGCCGGAAGGCCGATGTCTCCGCCTACAGGCAGCCGGAGCGGATTGGCGCGCTGTGCAAGGAATACAAAACCGACGGACTCATGATCCTGGGAACGGACCCCAAGACCGATTTCTCCATGGAATTCTACAACCCGGACGGCTCCGGCGGCATGATGTGCGGCAACGGCGGCCGTTGTATCGTGGCCTTTGCCGACATGCTGGGCCTGGTGCCCGCCTCCGGCGAAACCCTTTTCCGCGCCCCGGACGGTCTGCACACCGCCACCATCCTCTCCAGACCTCCGGCAGAGGGTACCCTCCCGGAAACATTTGCCCGTACAGGGTCGCGAAGCGACGTTTCCGGGAGGGTACCCTCTGCCGGAATGGACACATGGATTGTGAGGCTGAAGATGATTGACGTGCAGGGAATCACCCCGGCAAAGGGCGGGTATTTCCTGAACACCGGCACGCGGCACCTGGTGCAGTTCGTGGACGATGCCGATGCGGTGGACATTGAAAAAGAAGGGCCTGCACTGCGCTGGGATAAGGAATTTGCTCCGGAAGGCACCAATGTAAACTTTGTACAGGCCACAGCGGAAGGCCTGAAAGTCAGGACCTTCGAGAAAGGCGTGGAGGGAGAAACCCTTGCCTGCGGTACCGGCCTCACGGCCAGTGCCATCGCGGCCTACAAGCAGGGGATTCCCGCATCAGGCCCCCAGTCTGTCGAAGACACTGCGGCATTGCAAACGGTAAAATATCGTTTGCAATGCCGGCGCGGAGACTGGCTGTCCGTAGATTTCGTGCCCGGCGAAGAAGTCTTCACACAGGTTTTCCTCACCGGCCCGGCCGAATGCCTTACAGTATCATATTAAAACTTGCGCTCCTTGCCCGGCGGGACTGTGCCGCATTCATCTTGCCGAAGTTCCACTTCACCCCGAACAGGCCGTATCGGCCCATCACCAGGCTGTAGCTGTCTTCTACGTAGTTGGCGGATGTACTGCGGTGCAGGTTTTTGGTCTGGTTCAGGATGTCGTGCACCGAGAAACTGAGCACAAAGGCGCCGATACTCTTGTTCACCGAGAAATTCCACTGCCACTCCGGGTCTCCGTAGCCCGGGGCGTAGCCGTGATAGAAGCGGTAAGTAAGGTCTGTACTGAACTCGAACTCGCTCACCGTGTTGTACTGCATCTCCAGGCCCAGTCGGCTGTCCACGGTAAAGGGCGATTCTCCTGTGTATTGGGTAACGCTGGAATAGGATGGGGAGGTATTCACCCGGAAATAGCCGTGGAAGCGCTCCAGGTTCAGCCGGACATATCCGCCCAGACTGCCGGAAACCCGGCGGGTGATCTGCTCCTGGAATCCGCTGTCGCCACCGTAGAAGCGGTCTCCGCTGCCATTGCCCCAAAAGTCGGCCATAAAAGCATAGTAATCAAAGTTTTCCCTGGAGAGAGCCTCGGCGGTTCCCGTTGCCCGGAAGCTGGCGCTCTGCGAATAGGTGCCGCTGCCGTTCAGGCTCATGGTCCAGACTTTTTCCCGGTCCAGCGGGAAGGAATATCCCGCCGACAGGGAAAGGTTCAGGGAGGGCGTCTTGGCATTCACGGGAACCGAAGACATCACTCCTTCCTTGTCGTACCAGCGGGCGTACGTAGTTGAACGCTGGACAAACGATCCATACACCTGCATGAACAGAGACGACATCCGCTGAGGATTGGAATAGTTCCAGGAGGCGATCGGCGAGATGCTGAACGAAGGCTTCAGATAGATGTTTCCGGTACTGAGCCGGGTGGGGTCGGCCACGTTCAGGGTAGGCAGCAACAGGGTCTGGGAAGGCCGGTTGGTGTTGCTGCTGGCGGAAACAAACGCGTTGGTGTTGTTCTTATAATAGTTCCAGGAAATCCTGGGGCCCAGATTCAGCAGCCATTCCCCTTCGCCGGCATCGACCTGGGTGCCATAGCTTCGGGAATGGGTGACCTGCTCCTGCAGATTGCCGGTGAAGCCGGCCGTCAGGGACGCACCCTGCGTATAGTTGTACTGGACATGGGAACTGAGCCCGTAAGTAAGGTAGCGCACACGGGAGTAGGAAGAATAGTAGTCGTCCCGGTGCGTGATGCGGTCGTCGGCATCGCGGTTGTTGTCGGAGAAACGGTAAGCGAAGGTAGGGTTCACGGTCAGGACAAGCTTTTCTCCCAGCGGCTCGGCATATACCAGCCCCACGCTGGCATTGGCCGAAGCCTGACGATTTGCATAGCCGATATCTTTCAGCAGCGGCGCTCCCCCGATCAGCGTGTTGGAAGTTTCCTCACTGCTGCCGCTGCCGCCGCCATAGGAGCCTGTGAGCATCAGGCGCAGGGAACGGCGCTGGTTTCCGCCTATCTGGCGCAGCGTAACGGAAGCATTCAGGCTGCCCTGCGTACTGTTGGACAGGGAATGGGAAGAGCGTTCGGAACTGTTGAGTACCGTTCCGGCGGCATCGGCCGTACGGGAAGTGCCGCCGGAGAAACCCTGGTTATTGGAATACGAGAAGGACGGGGTGATATTGAACCAGAGCTTTCCCTTTTCCTTCTTGAATTCCAGGCTGGTACGGAAGGTTCCGCCGAAACTGTGGCTGTCTGCGGTAGTTTCTCCGAGCAGGTTGCCCGAATCCTGGAACGTGGTCCGGTAGGTGCGGTTGCCGCCCAGGTTGTCCTGGTAGTTGTAGTTCACCATGGCCGTGGTTTCCGTATCCTTGATCCGGGACGTGTTGGCGTTCACGCCCAGCTGCGCCTGGGTGGTGATCCCGGTGGCCAAATCAGGCAGGTTGGACAGATCCAGCCCTTCGCCATCGCCCACGGCATAAACCACCACAACCCCGTCCGAATCGTCCACCACATTGCCGCCATTGGCAATGAGCGTTACCTGGTCTTTCTCCGTGTAGCCGGAGAGCATGCCGTTTCCGTTATACAGCAGGCCCCGGTCGTCCCGGAGCGGCTCTCCCTCTTTCCCCGCCGCGATGGTAGAGCCCGCCTTCAAGCCCAGATTCCCGAACCAGCCCTTTTCGTACTCTTTTTTCACCACCACGTCCATGATTTTTTCCCGCTGCCCGTCGTCGATGCCGGTGGCCCGTTTCTGCTCGGAGTCCCGGTCGATGATCCGGATCTTGTCCACCATCTGGGCGGGCAGGTTGTTCAGGGCCATGGCCTGGTCGTCAAAGAAGAAAGTCCGGCCACCCAGGGTGATTTTATCTATCGCCTGCCCGTTCATTTTCACGGTGCCTTCACTGGTGATTTCTATGCCCGGCATGCGTTTCACCAGGTCCCTGAGCACCGCGTTGGACCCGACGCGGTAAGAGGCCGCATTGAACTCGATGGTGTCTCTTTTGACCGTAATGGGATTCCCCACATCGCTGACGGTGGCGGCCTCTATGTACTGGGGGTCTTCCTGAAGGAGGATTTTCCCCATGTCCACCCGCCATTCGTGGATATTCCGCACCTTCCGGACCGTCTTGTAACCCAGCATTTCCACAAAGAAGGTGTAATTCCCGTAGGGGACCTCTTCCAGTTTGGCTTTTCCTTCCGCATCGGTGAGGGTGAAGTTGGTGATGGTGGTATCCCGCCGGGGAATCACATACACGGAAGCAAAGGGGATGGGCTCCCGGGTGAGCGAGTCCAGCACCTCTACATTCAGTGTGCTCAACTGTCCGGAAAAAGCATTCCCGCCGATAACCACCACCTGCGCACGTGCCGCCCAGAAGCATCCAAACAGCAACGCAGCAATTAGTAACGCCTTCTTCATTTGTCTGTTTTTTTACAAAGATAAGCATTAATCAAATAATTCCGAATTTTTTTAGGAGTTATTCAAGTTTTATCTTTGATCCATTGATGATGATAGACTTGACCGGCGTGCCGCCAATCATCAACTTGCCGTCGGCATCCAGCGTGAGGTCCGGTATTTTCCCAAGGATATCCTGCAACACGGCCTGCGAATCGCGTGTTGTTATTTTTATGACAGGTTTGCCATACGTTTCAAGGGTTTTGGGGTCTTTCAGCACTTCCACGCTCTTGATTCTGTCTGAATTGGGCATGGCCGATGCGCCTTCCGTCACTTTCCCGTCCACGATGTATAAATAATCCTTTGCCTGCACATTCACAGCCGTTCCCTTCCTGAGATGAACAAACAGCGAGTCGGACTGCAGTTTTCTTTGAAAATCCTTTAACCTTTCCTTGAATCTCTCTATATTGAATTTCTCTCTATCCTCCTCGGATAAGTTGATGGAAGGCAAGGAGAAGCTTGCGCCCGTTGTAATGGAGTGCACCGTTACGGCATTTCTGCCCCGGCCGGTAGTAGTGATCTTATAATCCCGGATTATTTTCCCTTTCAGCTGGGAGCCGTCAAAATTTTCGACGGTCTCGTTGTCTATCACATAAAGAGTCTTCTGAGCCCAAAGCGGGGCTGCCGCCAGCAAGAGCGTGACGATAATGGCGCTTAACTTTTTCATAGTAGATGATTTACTGAGCAAGTGAAACAAGATGGAACGATTCTCCGCCGTCCATGGGCGTGAGCAGGAAAGAAGCCACGTTGCCGTCATCGAAACGGGCCGTCATGATATATCCGTCGCCAACGCGTTTAAACTCGTAGTTTGTCGCGTCGGAGGGGTCCATCATAGAAGAGATAAGCCCCAGCTGCCAAAGCAGTTCCTCGGACACTTCCTCCTGGTTTACAGGAGTTTCCGTCGGTCTGGACATAAAGATGCCGGCAAGTAGCAGCACCGATGCCGCCACACCGCTGAGGGAGAGCCCCCAGATGCGCAGCCGGCGCCGCCGGGACTGGCCGACTAGCCGGTCAAACTCCTCGCCGGCTTCGGGCAACTCCGGGAGAGGGTCCGCTTCCAGAGCCTCCTGCAGCAAGGCAATCTGCGGATCCGCCGCCGAGAGTTCCCGCTCCTCTTCAAAGGAGCTGTCGGCCGATAAATAACGCTGTATTAAATTCTTCTTATCCATTGTTCAATATTTGCATGATTTGTTTACGGGCTATGGAGATGGAGCTTTTGACACTCCCCTTGGGACGGCCGGTGATCGATGCAATCTGGTCCAGTGACAAACCGGCAGCCTTGAGGCTGAGCAGCTTCCGGGTCCCGGAGGGAATCTGTTCCAGCGCCGCCTGCACCCGGTCTGCTCCCTCCCGGGCCTCCAGCGGGGCCGATGCAGCGTCTCCGCCGGGAATTGCGTCGGCCAGGGCGGAAACCCGCGTATGGTTCCTGGCTTTCCGGTAAAGGGATACACAAAGGTTTTTGACAGCCGTAACCGCCCAGGCATCGGCATTGACGACATTTCCATCCCCCATGGCTTTCCAAAGCCGCAGAAGCGTCTCTTGCACAATGTCTTCCGGATCTGCGTCCAAGCGCACGGCCCCGGCGAATTTCTTTGCCAGGGCCAGGATTCTCGGGCGAACCCGTTCCGCTGCCGTTTCAAACTTCTCTTGCATACTCACTGTAATAGACGCAAAAAACGGCAAAAGTTAATTTCAGGAGTCTATTTCGCGGAGTTCTTCGTCAGTGAAAGTGATATTTTCCAGCGCGCGGAAGTCGTCGTCCAGCTGTTTCACGGAGCTGGCACCCACCAGTACACTGGTAACGCGGTCGTCCTTGAGGCACCAGGCCAGGGCCATCTGGGCCAGGGTTTGGCCGCGGCGGCGGGCGACGGAGTCCAGCGCCCGGATCTTGGCCAGCAGCTCCGGCGTGAGCATGGAAGATTTCAGGAAATGCTCCTTGGCCATGCGGGAATCGGCGGGAATGCCGTCCAGGTATCGGGCTGTCAGCAGGCCCTGCGCCAACGGGGAAAAGGCCGTGAAGCCCACACCGCTCTCCTTCGCGTCGGAGAGGATGCTTTCCTCCGGTTCCCGGTTAAGCATGTTGTATCGGCCCTGATAGGCCAGGCAGGGGACGTCCCGCTCCCGGAGATACTGGTAAGCGAAGCGGGCTTTGTCGGCCGGGTAGTTGGAAATGCCCACATAGAGGGCCTTCCCCGAGCGGACGATATCCACCAGCGCCTGCAGGGTCTCTTCCAGGGGAGTCTCCGGGTCGAAGCGGTGGCTGTAGAAAAGGTCCACATAGTCCAGGTTCATCCGCCGGAGGCTTTGTTCCAGGCTGTTGAACAGGTACTTCCGCGAGCCCCATTCCCCGTACGGTCCGGGCCACATGTCATACCCCGCCTTGGTGGAGATGAAAAGCTCGTGCCGATAAGGGGCAAAGGACTTTTTCATGATCTGGCCGAAGGTTTCCTCGGCCGAGCCGTACGAAGGTCCGTAGTTGTTGGCCAGGTCGAAATGCACGATCCCGTGGTCGAAGGCATAATGCGCAATCTGGAACGAGCGGGTCAGCGGGTCCACGTCGCCGAAGTTGTGCCACAGGCCCAGGGAGATTTCCGGCAGCCGGATGCCGCTGCGGCCGCATCGGCGGAAACGGATGCCGCTCTCATAACGGGTGGCGGAGGGGGAATAGACAGGGTTGATCATACGTTGGGGGAGGTTGATATCAGTTCGCTTAAAAGCCGGATGCCCGGTTCCATTTTTTCCTCGGCGATGAAGGAGAAGTTCAGCCGCATGGTGTTGCGGTGGGAGCCGTCGGTATAGAAGAAGGAGCCGGCCACATAGGCCACGCCGGCGGCCAGGGCCCGGTCATAAAGTTTCACGGTGTCAATTGATTCCGGCAGGGTGAGCCAAAGGAAAAGGCCGCCTTCCGGATAAGTCCAGCGCACCCCTTCCGGCATATATTTCTCCAGCAGGGAAACCATCAGGTCCCTTCTGCGGCGGTACTCCGCGATGGTCTTCTGCAGGTTACGGTCCAGCGCCCCGGAGCCCATGAATTCGGCCGCCATATACTGGTCGAAAACGGGCGGGCACAGGTCCAGGCACTGTTTGCAGATATAGATCTTTTCCAGCAGCGGCTCCGGGCCGATAATCCATCCCAGCCGGAACCCCGGGGCGAAAATCTTGGAAAAACTGCCCAGGTGGAGCGTCCGCTCCGGCGCCAGTTCCCGGATGGTCTTCACCGGTTCCCCGCTGTAGCGGAGTTCCCGGTAGGGGCTGTCTTCCACAATCAGGCAGTCCAGTTCCCGGGCAATACGGACAATCTCTTCCCGCTCCGCCAGCGTCATGGTCTCTCCCGACGGATTGTTGAAATCCGGAATCACATAGATGAACTTCACCTTTGACGCAGCTTCCGCAGAGGCAGGTACTCCTTCGGAAACCGCCTTCGCTTCGCTCCGGCCCCTCCCATCGGCAAAGCCGACGGGCCCCTCCCTCTTATCTGGCCGAGGGTGGCCAGAGATTTCCGGAGGAGTACCTGCCCCTGCGGAATCGATCGGCAACACCTGTGCCCGGTAGGCCTTGAAGCTCTGCAGGGCGCCCAGATAGACAGGGTTGTTAGCCAGAATGATGTCTCCGGGGTCTGCCAGGACGCGGGTGCACACATCGATGCCCTGCTGGGACGAGGTTGTAATCTGCACCTGGCCCACCGGCACGCCGTAACGCCGGGCAATCACTTCCCGAAGCTCCGGAACCCCCTGGGTGGCACCATATTGCAAAGCCTTTGTGCCGTATTTTTCCAGCACCTCGCCGCTCAGACGCTTGATGTCCTCTATCGGGAAGGTCACCGCAGCAGGGTAGCCCCCGGCGAACGAACAGATGGCATTCAGGTCCACCTTCCGGAAAATCTCCCTTACCGGTGAACGCAGGAACGAAGGCACGTCGGCCGAAAAGAATTTGTCGTATTGCATAATCGCTTTACTCGGAATGACAAGGCGCAAGCCGACAGGCTACGCCCGGGTAATGTGGGCGCCCAGGGCGTTCAGGCGGCCTTCGATGTCCTCGTAACCGCGGTCGATCTGCTCGATGTTGTCGATCGTGGAAACCCCCTTGGCGCTCATGGCGGCCAGCAGCATGGCAATACCGGCACGGATATCCGGGCTTACCAGGCGGGCGGCCTTGAGGGTAATGCGGTGGTCGTGGCCGATCACCACGGCCCGGTGCGGGTCGCACAGGATAATCTGCGCACCCATGTCGATGAGCTTGTCCACGAAGAACAGGCGGCTCTCGAACATCTTCTGGTGGATGAGCACGCTTCCCTTGCACTGGGTGGCCACCACCAGCATCACCGACAGCAAGTCCGGGGTAAGGCCGGGCCAGGGGGCGTCGGCCAGGGTCATGATGCTGCCGTCCAGGAAGGAATCTATCTCGTAGCTGTCCTGGGCGGGGACAAAGATGTCGTCTCCGCGCTGTTCCAGGTTAATACCCAGACGGCGGAAGGAATCCGGGATGATGCCCAGGTCGTAATAGGAGACATCCTTGATGGTGATGGAGCTTTGGTTGATGGCCGCCATGCCGATGAAAGAGCCTACCTCGATCATGTCCGGCAGGATCTTGTGCAGCGTGCCGTGGAGTTTCTCCACGCCGTGGATGCGGAGGAGGTTGGAGCCCACACCGTCGATGAAGGCGCCCATCCGGTTGAGCATCTTGCACAGCTGCTGGAGATAGGGTTCGCAGGCTGCATTGTAGATGGTGGTGGTGCCTTTGGCCAGCACGGCCGCCATCACGATATTGGCCGTACCGGTCACGGAGGCCTCGTCCAGGAGCATGTATCGGCCAACCAGACGGCCTTCCTGCGTAAGGTGGAAGGCGCGGCGCTCCGGGCTGTATTCCATCTTCGCACCCAGTTTCACCATGCCGTCCAGGTGGGTGTCCACCCGGCGCCGGCCGATTTTGTCACCGCCGGGCTTGGCGAACCAGGCATGGCCGAAACGGCTCAGCAGCGGGCCCACCACCATCACGGAACCGCGGAGGGCGGCGCACTTTTTCACGAATTCCTCCGTTTCGATATAACTGGTATCCACCTCGTCGGCCTGGAAGGTATACATGCCCTTGGCCAAACGGGTCACCTTCACCCCCATCCCCTGCAACAGGGCGATCAGGTTTTTCACGTCCAGGATCTCCGGCACATTGCTGATAGTCACCGGCTCGCTGGTCAGGAGCACGGCGCTGATCACTTCCAGTGCCTCGTTCTTGGCCCCCTGCGGGGTAATGGTTCCGGACAGCTTGTGTCCGCCTTCGATAATAAATTTAGACATGTTCTACCTCGGGATGAAGGGTGATACCGTATTTGCGTTCAATTGTTTGGATAATTTGCTGCTCCAGGCCGATGATTTCCTGCGGGGAGGCTGTTCCCGAAGCGTTTACAATCACCAGCGGCTGCCCGGGATAGACCTGCGCACCGCCGTTCCGGGCGCCTTTGAAACCACACTGGTCGATCATCCACGCGGCGGGGACTTTCACCCCGCCCGGGGTGTCGTAGTGCGGGACTTCGTAGTCCGGACCGTTGTCGGCCCGGGCAATGGCGACAATGCGCTCGAAGTGTTCGCGGGAAATGACCGGGTTGCAGAAAAAACTGCCCGCACTGCCCACCTCCTCTACAGCCGGAAGTTTCTGCCGACGGATGCCGATGATGGCTTCGCGGACAAGAGAGGGAGTAAGCATGGGTTCGCAACCCCCCATCTCTTCCAGTGCTTTTCGGACGCCGCCGTAGTCCAGGCGGGGCTGCGGGGTGCGGCTTAGACGGTAGGTGACGGCGGTGATGACGTAGCGGCCCTTCCACTCAGTCTTGAACTTGGAGGTACGGTAACCATAGCCGCAGGTGGCCGGATCTATCTGCACGAACTGTCCGGTTTCCCGGTCGTAGGCGCGAATATCGGCAATGATGTCCTTGGCCTCCACGCCGTATGCACCGATATTCTGCACGGCCGACGCCCCCACCTCGCCGGGAATTAGCGAGAGGTTTTCGGGACCCCAAAGGCCTTCCGCAGCCGCCCAGGCGCAGAAATCGTCAAAGACCACGCCGGCGCCGCAAGTGACAGATTCTTCGCTGCGCTCAGAATGACAGATGGCCACGTGCATTACCGTTCCCGGGAAGTCTTTGGTAAAGAGGAGGTTGGAACCGCCGCCCAGCACCAGCACCGGCTGGGGCAGCGCGGCCCAGTCCAGGGCCTGCAGGTCTTCTTCGGCCGTCACTTCCACGTACAGCGCGCACTTCACCTTCATCCGGAACGTATTCCGGCTGGAAAGGTCGCAGTTGTTATACCTCGTTACCATAACTGTCTCATTCTTCGTGCACCGGCACCCGCATTTTCGGCGATTTTTGACGGCGCAGATGTTCGTCGTGACACCGGCACCCGCATTTTCGGCCGAAAATGACGGCACCGGTGTTATCGGCCTACTGCTGCGCAGCGGGACGGACGTCTATCTGGAGCTCGTCCAGCTGGGCCTGGTCTATCTGGGACGGGGAGTCGATCATCACATCGCGGCCCTGATTGTTCTTAGGGAAGGCGATGTAGTCGCGGATGGTGTCCTGCCCGCCCATGAGGGCGCAGACACGGTCGAAACCGAAAGCCAGACCGCCGTGGGGCGGAGCGCCGAACTTGAAGGCGTTGATGATGAAGCCGAACTTGTATTCCGCCTCTTCAGGGCCGATACCCAGGACCTCGAACATGCGCTTCTGCATGTCTGCATTGTGGATACGGATGCTGCCGCCGCCCAGCTCGTTGCCGTTGAGCACGAAGTCGTAGGCATTGGCGCAGACGCGCTCAAGGTCTTCTTTCTTATCGCTGTAGAACCATTTCTCGTGCTCCGGCTTGGGAGCGGTGAAGGGATGGTGCATGGCGTAGAAGCGCTGGGTCTCGTCGTCCCACTCCAGGAGCGGGAAATCCACAATCCACAGCGGAGCGAACTCGTGCGGGTTGCGAAGGCCCAGGCGGCCGCCCATTTCCAGGCGAAGCACGCCCAGCATGGTCTGGACTTTGCGCTTGGCCGGGCCGCTCATCACCAGCATCAGGTCTCCGGGCTTGGCCTCGGCGGCGGCGGCCAGTTTGGCCAGGTC
>CAMHST010000031.1 GCA_946187865.1 uncultured Bacteroidales bacterium | reverse complement strand
CAGCAGGACAACCGCAGCCGCAGCACCGGAACCGCCACCCGCAGCACCGGCAGCAGCACCAGCCGCTCTTCCGGCTCCGTGCAGCAGGACAACCGCAGCCGCGGTACCGGAACCACCACCCGTAGCACGGGCAGCAGCACCAGCCGCTCCAGCGGTTCGGCCACCCAGTCTTCCCGCAGCTCCGGCAGCAGCGCAACCCGTTCCTCCGGCACCACCACTTCCGGCACCCGTTCCAGCGGAACCACCACCCGCTCTTCCGGCAGTGCCACCTCCACCCGGTCTTCCGGCACATCGGCCCAGCAGGACAGACGCTCCTCCGGCACCCGCTCCAGCTCCTCAGCCGCAACCGGCGGAACCGTGCGGGCCACCAATGCCAGCCGGGGCGGTCTCTCCGGCAACACCAGCCAGAACAACGCTCCGCAGCAGCAGGAGCCGTATCGTGACAACGGTTACAACTACCGCTACAACGACGACTTCCGCGTGGACAACAACCATGAGATGTACCGTGTGGCCCCCCGCCTGCGCGACCCGCTTGCCTGGGACCGTCCGGGATTCTTCTGGGGCGACCATCCGCACTACTACGGATACCGCATCCACAGCCTGCCGCCGCACTGGCGCCGCATCACCCACTGGGGCATCGACTATTACTACTACAACGGCATTTATTACCGTCCCTTCGGCGGCTCTTACGTAATCTGCCGCCCGCCGTTCGGCACTCCGCTGGAGGCCGCCATCGACCGGGCAATCCTCAGAGCCATCCGCTTTGCATACTACTGCGACACCTATCGTACTTACAACACCGTCTTTGACAACTATAACGTCATTGCCCGGCAGAACCTGATCATCGCCCAGAACAATGCCCGCATTGCCGCCCAGCACTCCAACTACGCGCTCAACGCCTCCCGCGCCCTGAGCGCCTACGAGCTGGCCAATATGCTGGGCCTGGTCCAGAGCTACGCCTACGCCAACTCCGAGTACTTCTATCAGGACGGGGTGTTCTACACCGTAACCGCTTCCGGATCGTACTCCACCATCGTCCCTCCCGCAGGCGCACTGGTCACTTCCCTCCCGGACGACTACGAGATCATCGTCATGAACGGTATCGAGTACTACCTGGTAGACAATACCGTTTACCGCACCACCGTCTTCGAGGGCGAGCCCTTCCTGGAGGTGCTGGGACAGATGTACGGTTCGCTGTACAACCAGTACAACATCTACCGTTAAAGACCCGCAGCACTTAACTTGCTGTTAGTCAGCTATTTATACAATTATTGGTGCAATTATTTTTGCACCAATAATTGTATATAACGCTGTCAGTCAATCACATAAGTGCTGCAGACTTGCGAGCTATTTCCGGCCGAAATCGGCGGGGAGGCCGCGCCGGGCGATGAGGACGGCCGCGGCAGTGGCCAGGCTGCAGGCAAGCACCAGGCCGAAGTACCCCGCATAGCCCATGGCCTCCTGCAGGAAGCCGGCAACCAGGCCGGGAAGCATCATGGAAGCAGCCATGAAAGCTGTACACAGCGAATAGTGAGAGGTTTTGAACTCTCCCTCCGACACGTAGATCATGTACAGCGAGTAGGCCGTGAAGCCGAATCCGTAACCGAACTGCTCGATGAGCACGCACACGCCCACCACCCACAGCGGAACCGTCTGGACCAGGGCCATGTACAGATACACCGCGCACGGAAGGGCCAGGGAGGCTCCCATCAGCCAGAGGGAGTTCCGGAGCCCGTGGCGGGACACGAACACCCCGCCCAGGATGCCGCCGGCTACGATGCCGATCACCCCCACCGTATTGTTGACAAGGCCGAAATCTACCGTAGAGAGTCCCAGGCCGCCCTCTGCTTGCGGATCCACCAGGAATGCGGGAAGAATCTTGAGGGCGAAAGCCTCCGGAAGGCGATACAGCAGCATGAAAGCGATGCCTGCCCAGACGAGCGGCTTGCGGAAAAACGTGGTGAAAGTCCGGGCGAACTCGCGCAGGACCGCCCCGGCGGAACGCTGCACGCGAACCTCATCGGCGGGCGGCGACGGCAGGGCCCACAGGTGATACAGGGACAGCGCCGCCCACAAAACGGCCGCGCAGAGCAGGGTGAGGCGCCAGGATTGCGGAATATCTCCGGTCCGGCTCTCCAGCACGCCCGAGAGCACTACCAGCGCACCCTGCACAAAAAGGTTGGCTATCCGGTAGAAAGTGGTCCGGATGCCCACAAACAGAGACTGCTCCTTTCCCGAAAGCGCCAGCATATAGAAGCCGTCGGCGGCGATATCATGCGTGGCCGATGCGAAAGCCGTGATCCAGAACAGCACCAAGGTGGTCGTGAACAGGGAGACATCGGCCCCGGTCCGTGCCGGAAGGGTAAAAGACAGGCCCAGGAAAAGCACCACCATGGCCAGCTGCGTGGCCACCACCCACCAGCGCTTGGTCCGGAGGATATCCACGAAGGGACTCCAGAAAGGCTTGATCAGCCAGGGAAGGTACAGCAGGCTGGTGTACAGGGCCATATCGGCATTGCCCATCCCCATCTTCTTGAACAGGATGACGGAGATGTTGTTCACGATGAAGTACGGGATGCCCTCTGCGAAGTAAAGCGTGGGCACCCAGAGCCAGGGAGAGCGGGATTTCATAAGGTGGTGCCGGGATAATAAAACGACAGGATTTCATGGTAGTTCTTGCCGGAAGCGGCCATCACGGCGGCGCCAATCTGGCAAAGCCCCACTCCGTGTCCCCATCCGTGCCCGCGGAAAACCACCTCCGGGCCTTCGAAAGACACATCGAACCAGGAACTGTACAGGTGACTCTTGGAAAGGAATTTTCTGATTATCAGCTCTTTTCCAATTACAACGCTGCCTTTTTCTCCGCTTACCCGCAGCCGGGTGATGCGTCCCGAGCCGCCGCGCTCCAGCACCTCCAGTCCGGTGATGAGTCCCAGGTCCAGGCCGGAGCGGCTGGCAAACAGGGCGGATAACTCCTCCCGGGTATAACGGACTTTCCAGTCGTGGAAGTCTTTGGTTTCCAAGTCGTAATCGTTGAGCACCTGGGAGAGGACAGCCTTGTCCGCGGTATTGCACCAAGGGTCTTCGTGCACAGTCAGGTAAGGATAGTCGATATCTTCCCAGGCCGCACTGAACTTCTCCGTACGCCCGCCGCAGCACTTGTGGAAACGGGCATCCACCAAGGCACCTTCGTAACGCAGCACCTGGCCCCAGGTTTCGTCGATGGCTTCACGCACGGCTTCCCCCACGACAGTAGTCAGGCCCTGATACCGCTGGCAATGGTCGTCGGCACAGACATCGAAGCGGCGGTGATCCTCGTGATTGAACCAGCGGCGAATCTCCTGTATGGGTGCCTGGGCGCCATCCGGAGCCCGTTTTCCGTCCAGCCAAGTGACCAGGGCCGGCGTATCGCGCAGTTCGGGCCCTACGGCGGCCTTCCGGGGTGAGCGCCGCTTCTGGATGAGCGACATCACCCACGAGCGGGAAATCACGGCGTGGGCCCGCAGGAACTCGGGATGGGCGCTGGCACGCATCTCGGACGCGATCACGCTCAGCAGATAGTCCTCTACGCCGATGATGTTCACGGCCTGGACTTTCCCCCCGTCCACAATGAATTTCAGCGCGCCGGCAAAGCGTTCTTCCTGCTGCCGCTCCCAATGGAAGCCGATGCCGATAGTCACGTGATGAAGGATGAAGGAAGGCTCGGCAAAGAGGGTGGAGACCGATGGAGCCTCGAAAACCAGCTCGTCGTAGAGCATGCCGTTGTAGTCTATCTTGCCTTCCCGGTAGCACACTTTCTGGGGGCCGGCTCCGTCCGAGATAATCTCGAAGGTTATTTCCGGAGCGGCCATAATGCCCACCTCAATCTTGGGCTGGGTACGGACCAAACGCCACAAAAGACGCTTTTCCTCATCGGCCGAAATACTTACGTCGTCCAGGATCTCTCCCAGGACACGGGCATCGATCCGGTCGAAATCTTTCTCCTCGGGGACCACCACGAACCCGGCCATATCCGCCGCACCGGGCCGGATGGAGAAGTTCTCTTCCCCCTCCGCATTATAATGGTGGGGCAGGTCTGCGCCCCGGATGGTCACCAGGGCCCGGAACTCTCCTTCCGCGCACCAGGCGAAGGCGTTGAAACGGGGCTCTGTCTCTTCCCCCACCAGCGTCTGGCAGTCCAGGAGCCGGTAGAACATCTTGGACATGCTTTTGGCCGTAAGCGAGCGCAGCATGAACACCCCGCGGGTAAAGTGCTTGTAATGGAACAGTTGGGCGTCCCGCACCGAAGCCACGAATTCCAGGTGGGCCGACAAGTCCTCCGGGACTTCCCCGCCCGCAGCGGCCACCGCCCTGAGCAGGCGGTCTGCGGCGCGTTCCAGGGGCATATAGCCCCGGGGGCAGGCCTGGAAATGGGCATGGCCCGGAACCGTTGTACCGCTGTTGGGGCTGTTGTAGAAGACGATGTACTCTCCCAGGAAGGAAGCCAGGTCCAGCATGTCCGGGAAACGGTGCCAGATGGTCTGGGGCACATGGATATCCCGCGTAATGACCAGGTGGTTGGGAAAGATGGGGGCGCGGTTGACCAGGATATTGTATTTCCGGCCTTTCCGCCCCTCGAAGGGCAGGGTATGCTGATGCGCCATGTAATTCTCCTCGCACAGGGGACATCCATGGTCGAAGATGGGAAGACGGCCGGGATTGGACTGCAGGGTGACCAGGATGCCCCCATACGACAAGGTACGGGTGTTGGCACGCTTGAGGGAACGGTACTTGGCCGCAACGACGGGCCAGACCGACAACTGGTCGTGTACGAATTTGTCGATATCTGTTGCCATAGCGCTTAAAGTTACGGCTTTTTCCCGGAAAATCCTACAGAAGCGCTGTCAGGGAGCCTTTGATGGATTGATATTCGTGCTCGAAATTGGGCGTAAGGATCCTTTTCCCCATGGCGGCTTCCAGCTGCGCCGGCGTCCACCATCGGCCTTCCGTCACCTCCGCATTGTCCGGAGCCAGGTCCGGATGGCCCACCATGGCATAGACAAAGACAAACTCCCGGTCCCTTTCGGTCTCCCAGATATTGGTGCCGATGGGCACCGGATTGAACGCCTGCAGGCCCAGTTCCTCGCCGGCCTCCCTGTAAAGGGCCTCCAGGGCATACTCCCCATACGTGACATGGCCACCTACGGCAGTGTCCCAATAGCCGGGCAGGAGATCTTTCTCCATCGACCTTTTCTGGAGATAGATCCGGCCTTCGCGGTCGATGATGTGCAGGTGGACCACCGGATGCAGGACTTTAGCCCCGCTGTGGCAGTAAGCGCGGGTGGCCTGGCCGTAAACCATTCCGGAGGGCTCTACCAGCGGCAGCATCTCCTGGTCCAGTACGGGGACATGGCCGGGATTCGCCGCGCTGGGCCGGGGATAGACCGGCGCCGGAGAAGTCGGATACACCAATTCCATCATATCAGGCAAACGCAAAAAGGATAAGTAGCTGCGCCACCAACACCCGCAGGAACATGGAAAGCGGATATACCGTAGCGTAATTCACAGAGGTGTAATCGCTTCCGTACATCCCCTGGGCGAACGCCAGCACCGGCGGATTGGTGCAGGAACCGCTGATGAGACCGCAGATCTGATAGAAATTCAGATGGCAAAGCGCACGGGCCACCACAAAAGTGATGCACAGCGGCACCAGCGTGATCAGCGCGCCATAGAGGATCCACCAATAACCGCCGCCCACGATGGAGCTCCAGAAATCGGCACCGGCACCCAGGCCAACGGCGGCCAGGAAGAGGGAGATACCTATTTCCCGGATCATCAGGTTGGCGCTGGAGGTGGTATAGGTTGTGATTTTATACCGCGGGCCGAAGTAGCCCAGCAGGATGGCGATAATCAGCGGACCGCCGGCCAGGCCCAGCTTGATGGCTTGCGGGATGCCGGGGAAGCGGATAGGGATGGAGCCGAAGATGATTCCCACTACGATCCCCAGGAAAATGGGGACCAGATTGGGCTTGTTCAGGGCGTCGTTGGAGTTGCCCACCTTCAGGGCCAGGTTCTCGATATTGTCCTGCGTACCCACGCAGATGAGCCCGTCTCCCACCTGGATGTACAGGTTGGGGCCGGCCACCAACTCCACGCCGGCGCGAATCACGCGGGTAACGCTTACGCCGAATGCGTCGCGGAAATGGAGGTCTTTGAGCTTCCGGCCGGTAAGGGACGATTTGGTAACCACGATACGGCGGGTCACCATGTGATGGTCTTTCTCCACCCAGTCTTCCCGGTGCATGGGCACTTCCTGACCGAACAGGATCCGGACCCGGTCCACTTCCTGCTGGGAGGTGACAATCAGAAGCTTGTCGCCTTCCGAGAGGACTGAATCGGCCGTGGGGAACTGGATCTCCTCCCCTTTCATGATGCGGGACACCACGAAGCCGCCGCCGAATTCGCGCATGATGCTTCCCAGTTTTTGCCCGAAGATGGCCGGGTTCTCCACGGCGACATGCATCCGTCGGGCCTGTGCATCCGTACTCTCGGCAGCTTCCAATGCCTCCAACTCTTTCTTGGGCTCAATCTTGAACAGGGCTTTTCCCAGCAGGATCACCAGGATAACCCCGATCACGCCCATCGGATACGCTACGGCATAGGCCGACGCCAGCGCGGCGGAATCGGCGGAGGCAGCAGCGGTATCACCGCCACCCGAGGTAACCACATCCACGAAGGTCTGCTGGGCCGCACCCAGGCCGGGAGTGTTGGTAACGGCTCCGGACATCACGCCCACCATGGTTTTGAGGTCTTCCCCGCTGAAGGCCGATATGGCCCAGGTAACCACCACGGCCAGAAGGATATTCATGGCGGCCAGGAGGTTCATTTTCACGCCGCCGCTTTTGAACGAATGGAAAAAGCCGGGGCCGACTTGCAGGCCGATCGAGAAAACAAAGAGAATCAGGCCGAACTCTTTTACGAAATGCAGTACGGAAGGGTCTGTCCGAAGGCCCAGATGCCCCATCAGGATTCCCATGAACAGGATCCAGGTGGACCCCAGGGAGACTCCTTTGAACTTGAAGCGTCCCAGAAAAAGGCCCGTGCCGATGACAAAGGCCAAAAGCATGATGGAGTGCGCAACCCCCGTACCCAAGAAAAGATCTTTCATAAGCTAAAACTCCAGCCTCACCACAAAATGAGGTTTATCTTCCACACGGCCTTCTACATACCAGACATTCTCCTGCTCCTGCAGCGTGTAAAGCTGCACCCGGGAGCCGGCCGTGGTTTCCTTGTTAAAAGTGATATAGGCGTCTTTGACGCTGTGCTCCTGCACATATTCCAGGGGGATGGCATCCATCGCCCAAACCATGTACCGGGCATTGTTGGTGTGGCCGATAAGGTCGATGTCTGAATAGGCGGCCACATGTTCACCCGAAAGCTGCGGCTCCGCGCCCTTGGGAAGGGCTGCTTTGGGGCAGGGCTCCTCGATGGCGTTATCTACCTGATAATCTATATGGAGCAGATGGCTCAGTTCCTCCGGGCGCACCAGGCGGCGCGTTTGTTCATCGATAACCACCCAGGAACTGGTAGCGCTGATGCGCGGGGTTCCGGAGGCGTCCAGAAGCAGGAAGTCACGCATATAGTACAGTCCCGCCGACCCTTTGTGCCAAGTGAAGAGCTTTACTTGGTCTCGCCACTGGGGGATGTCCTGGAAACGGATGTGCATCCGGGACAAGACCCAGGCCGTATGGTGAATATGCAGCGTATCGTAGCCAAAACCCAGCTCCTGAGCCGCCCAATAGGCAATTTCCTGAGCCAAATCCATGAATGCCGCCGGTTTCAGGCGCAGATGGATGTCGGTCTGGTAACACGGAATACATATCTGCTGACAGAACTTGTAGCCTTCTCTTGTAACAGGTGTCATCTCACACTAACTTTTCGGGCTGCGAAGTTAGCGCTAATTGTGGAGAATATCAAATTCTGCAGGGGAATAAAGGAAGGAATCCAGCCATTCGGGCGCCACCCGGCCCACCACTGCAAGGGCAATCACGGCCAATACCAGCACCCCCGCCAGCACCAGCAAAGTCCACCCCAGCCCCCGCCAGAAAGACCGGCCCCTGGGCGTCTCCGAAGGCACATCCTGCACCACCTGCTGCGAAGTTTCCGCCGCGGCCGTTTGCGCAGCCTCCTGCCGCTCCGGCTCCGCGACAACCCCGGTGACAGGTTCTGCAGCAACTTCATCGGCCGATAAAGCAGCAGCCTCGGTTGCCGGCTCTGTAGCGACCTCGGTACCCGGTTCTGCAGCGACCTCGGTGGCCGGTTCAGACTCAGCAGGTTCTGACTCAGCGGTAGAATCATCTTCTGCCAGAACCACCAAATCTTCCGGGTCCTCCTCTGCCTCAATATCTGTCGCTTCCACAGGAGCCGACGCCACCTCTGCAGGCGCATCGGCCTGCCCTTCAGGAGCCGCTGACGTCTCTGCAGGCGTATCGGCCTTCCCTTCAGGAGCCACCGCCTGCTCTGAAGATATCACTGGTGAGGGCGTTTCCAGCATCTGCGCCAGGGACTGTACGGCCTCTTCCACCTCCTCTTTCGTCTCTTCGTGGGTTTTCAGCGAGATGGGTCCCAAACCGAATCCGGCAGGGTATATATCCAAGTCTTCGTCGGCCACGAAAAAGAAGTGATTTTCGCGCGTGGCCCGAAGACGTCCCAACGAAGGAAAGACGATGGTCTTTTTGAGCTTGAGCACTTCCTTCATCTCTGAAAGGAATTCCACCAGGATCCGGGTGGCATCCTCTTCTGAAATCTGGTTGGAACGGGCATACAGGCCGACCAAAAGGGAATCCGTACCTTGTTTGGGAGAGAAATACAGCCTGCGGTAGGGCGGATGAATGGTATATCCTTTGTCGGCAAAGGAAGAGGGCACCAATTCGGCCACGAAACTACCCAAACCAGGGAGCGTCACGGCGTCATGGTCCATAATCACTTCTTTGACCATCTTGGCAAGCAGGTCTATATCCATCTCTGAAGGCTGTTAAAGTTTATTTCACAAATTTAGAAAAAAAATCCGAAAACCTTTGCATAATCAAAAAAAGGTTGTACCTTTGCAATCCCGAAACGAAAACACGGGCGCTGGAAACAGCGAAACATTCCTCAGTAGCTCAGTTGGTTAGAGCACCTGACTGTTAATCAGGGGGTCCTAGGTTCAAGTCCTAGCTGGGGAGCCAAATTGGACAAATCTTCAAAATTGAGGGTTTGTCCTTTTTCTTTTTCTCCGTAACCACCTGATTTCAAGGATATAATAACACCTCTCCCAGACAGATATTTACCACATTGTGCCACATAACCCAAATAGATGTACAAGGGACAACGGCCGACAAAAGCACGGCAGCTTTCACAGGACAACGGCCGGCAAAAGCGCAGCGGGCTAGCCCACCGTTACGGTATGGTCGGCAGAGCTGATGACGGCCTCCCGGTGGGAGATGAACAGAATGGTTTTCTTTCCGTGATATCGCGCGTGCAGATTCTGCAGCAGCAACTGCTCCGTGGCGGCATCCAGGGCCGACGTGGACTCGTCCAGGATGAGTACACCGCCCTTTCTGAGCAGGGCCCGGGCAATGGCGATCCGTTGGCTCTGCCCTTCGCTGAGACCGCTTCCCACCTCTCCGCAGACCGTGTCCAGCCCGTCCGGAAGGGTGTACACGAACTGGGCGACAGCCGTTTCCAGCGCTTCCCGCAGCTGCTGGTCCGATGCCGATGGATCGGCCAGCAGAAGATTGCTCCGGATGGTGCCGCTGAGCAGGGAATTCCCCTGCGGGATATACATGAAGTTTTCCCGAAGGCCCGCTCCGCAGGGATGGCCGCCGACCGTAATGCTGCCCGAAGAAGGTTTCAGAAGCCCCAGGACAAGACGGATCAGCGTGCTTTTCCCCACACCGGTGGGACCGGCGACGGCGGTCAGGGAGCCCGCCGGGAACCGGCAGGAAAAATCCCGGAGGACAGGTTGCTCCTGCTGCGGGTAAGCAAACGAGACCCGGTCCACGACAATCTCCGGCGCAGCAGTCAGGTGCACGGCCGCTGCCTGCGGCTCTTTTTCCAGCTCCTGCAGTTCCATCAGCCGCTCTACCGAGGCCAGGGCATTGATGAAAGCGGGCACTTGCCGGCCCAGATCGGCAATGGGCCGCTGCACCTGGCCGACCAGCTGCATGAACGCTGTCATCATGCCATAGGTGACCGTACCGCCCCGGATGCCGAAAATCCCCCACAGAAACGCCGCGACATGTCCCGCCTGAAAGCCCAGGAACATCAGGCCGCGGGCAACCGCATTGTAATTGAGCCGTTTCCGTGTATTGTTCTCGATATCCTGCTGATACCAGCCGAACTTGTCCAAGACCCGCTCCACCCCGCTCAGGGTGAGCATCAGGACCCGGTGCTGCAGGCTCTCCTGCATGAGCTGCTGAAGGTCGCTTTCCCGGGAACGGATAGCGGCCTGCAGCTTCCGGATCTGGCGGAAAAACAGTTTGGACCCGAACACGGCCGATGCCATCAGAAGCAGCAGAAGCCACAGCAGACCGGGCGCCATACTCATCAGATACACCGACGCCGCCAGCAGCTGCATCAGCGTGATGACAATACCCGGGAACCAGTTCATCGTCAGCTCCGCCAGGACGCGGATGTCTTCTTCCAGCCTGTTCACCGTGTCTCCGGAGAGAAATTTTTCCCGACCGTCCCACCGGCTTTCCAGCACATGGGAGAACAGCTTCATGCGAAGGAGGTTCTGCGCCTTCACATGGGAATAACTGTCCCACCACTGGGCAAACAGGTTCACGCTGATCTGGAGCGCCAGGACCGAGACAAAAAGGGCAATGGCCGGGCCGATCCGGGCATCGCTCACACCCGTCGCAATGTCGACCAGGAGCCGGCTCAGGGCGACAAAGCCCAGCGAGGCGCCAATCCGCACCCCGCCCACCAGGATACTCACCAGCATCCGTGGCCGGACAGGCCGGGAGTTCGCCCAGATAAACCGCAGACAGGTCCTGACGTCTTTCATGCTACTGCTCCACTACGCCTTCCCGGAGCCACACTTCCGCCACTTTGCCGGCGTCCTTGAGCGCCTGCTCGAAAGTGACCTCATATTTGTCTGTCATGAGCGTGGCCATGTCTTCCACGGTGAACTCCCTGCCTGCCACGCTCTGCCACAGATAAGCCGCAGAAGCGTTGAGCGACAGCATTTTGTTGAAATTCACCTGGGCAAGACCCTCACCTACCACGATATACTCTCCGCACAGCTGGCGGAGGATGAATCCTTCTTTAATCTTCATATGGGCAAACGTCTGTAAATGGCTAAAATGTATCTTCTTACCGGTTTCAGGAAGCGCCAGGGACGCCCTTTGCCGGGAATCACTTTCCTTTTCCCTTTGAGGATGGCAACCACCGTTCCCATCACATCGGCACAGGTGCAACTTTCCGTGCCGGCGATGTTGCCGTCTCCCATCAGGGTTAACCTGTCACCGTCCCGTTCAATGATCCGATGCAGGACATATCGGCCCGGAAGCCTGACCAGGACGATGTCTCCCACCTCCACCTGTGGCTTTTTCGCCAGCGTAACACTGTCTTTTCCGCCCCGGATAAAAGGCAGCATGCTGCTTCCGAGGGGGGTGAACGTCACTTCCCTGCCCTCGTCCAGCAGCCGGCCCGCCTCTTCCAGCAGAACCTCGTTGGGAAGAATCTTCTTATCCATGTACGGTCCGGTAACAAAGCTCGGCGGCCTCCCTGTCCGGCAGGCAGTCCAAGACATAACAGGGAACCTTTCCGGCAAGGCTTTCCAAGGTACGGTGCCAACCGTCGGACAGATCCCGGAAAGGCCGGAAAGAAGAGGCCGACGCCATCAGCGAGGCGTATGCCTGTACCAGGGACAGCCGTTCTATCCGGTTGTACGGGGCCTGGCTGATACGCACCACCGCGCCCACCGGGCAGTCCATGGCCTTGTAGCACGGGGTTTTTCCACTCCACGGAGAGCCGTACACCCGTACCGTGCCGTCTTTTTCCAGCCGAAGGACGGGATTGTCGTCGTTGAGCAGTTCCGTCCCGGGGATATGTTTGAGCCACAGGCTGCTATGCGTGCTTTTTCCCGTTCCGCTCCGGCCCAGGAACAGATAGCCCCGGCCCCCGTTGACAACCACGGAAGCATGCATTTCCAAAGCCCCTTCCAAGGCCGATGCAAACGCAAACTGCAACATCATGGCATTATTGAGGGCAAAGACATCGTCCACACCCTCCAGTGCCAGGGTGGCCTGGCGAAAGTCCGTACTGGTATCCAGCGTACCGGCCACCGGGCGGCCGGGAAGGGCGCTGAAACGGAAGCGGAACGCATCCGGACGCCGGCTGATGGCGATTTCGGGAAAGCCAGGGCCGTCTTCCGTCTTGAAAAAAGGCTCGAAAGCGCCGGGCAATGGCTCCGAGGCCAGCTGCAGCGTGAACAAGGGGGCCTCTTCCGTGAAGTCTCCTTCCTGGAAGAAAGGGGCCAGGTTCTTCAGGCGGGCAGGCAGATCCCGCCCCTGAGGAGCCTCTATCCGGAGCAAAAAACCGGCAACCCTATAATGGAATACGTTCATATCTTGCAAATATAACCAAAAACAGAGAAAAGAAAAACAAGACAGGGCTCATGACGAGATTTTAAAGATTATGGTCGCTTTTTAAAGTTTATGGTCGCTTTTTGGCATCGAAACAGAAAGAATCCCTTTATCTTTGTTTACCAACATGTCAGTATATACACTAAACCTTTTCTATATGACAATCGATCGTTTTATTCTCTCTGCCGCGGCCATTCTCACGGCCTTTTCGGCGGCAGCCCAAGTGAAGGAAGACTTTGTACCTTCTCCCAACAACCAGCCCGGAAAACAGTACCCCATGGTCAATTCCGAGCGTTGCGTCCGCGTGCGGGTGAACGCTCCGGAGGCCAAGAGCGTGAAGCTGGATATCGGCGGCGTCAAATATGAGCTCACCAAAGACGCAGAAGGATTCTGGATGGGCGAATCCGCTCCCCAGGACGAGGGCTTCCACTACTATCAGCTGAATATCGACGGGGCCGACGTTCCGGACCCCTCCAGCCTGTATTATTACGGGGCAAGCCGCTGGGGCAGCGGAATCGACGTCCCAGCCGCAGACCAGGATTTCTATGCCCTGAAGAACGTTCCCCAGGGCCAGATGCGGGAAATCTACTACTGGTCGGAGTTCAACCAGGCCATGCGCCACTGCTTTGTCTATACCCCGGCCGACTACGACCTCAACCCCACCAAACGTTATCCCGTGCTGTACCTCCAGCATGGCGGCGGTGAGAACGAATACGGATGGCCCCAGCAGGGCCGTACCGCCCAGATCATGGACAACCTCATCGCCGAAGGCAAGGCCGTTCCCTTCATCATCGTCATGGAGAACGGTTCCTGGACCATGCCGCGTCCCGCCGCCGGAGCCCCGCAGGCTCAGCGTCCGGCACAGCAGCAGCGCCCGCAGGGACAGCGTCCGCAGGGACAGCGCCAGGGCGGCGGATTCCAGATGCCCTCCAACTGGGCCGACGGTTTCGCCAACACCCTGATCAAGGATGTCATTCCCATGATCGACAAGCGTTTCCGCACCATCGCCGACAAGGAGCACCGCGCCATGGCCGGCCTCTCCATGGGCGGCATGCAGACCAAAGCGATCACCCTGGCCCATCCGGAGGTGTTCTCCTCGCTGGGCATCTTCAGCGGCGGCACCATTACCGTGGATGACGCAGCTTCCAACAAGGAATTCCGCGACGGCCTCAAACTGGTCTTCGTGAGTTTCGGCAGCCGTGAACTGGAGAACCGCAACCCCGCTTTCGGCGGAGACCCCAAAACGGAGACCCAGGAACTGGCCAAGACCGGCGTGAACGCCCACTTCTATGTATCCCCCGGCACCGCCCACGAATGGCAGAGCTGGCGTCGCAGCCTGTACCAGTTCGCCCAGCTGCTGTTCCGGTAGGCAGGGCCCGCCTTCATTGCAAGAATTTCAAACTCTCAACCCCAACTCTTTATGAAACGAATCTTATTCCTCGCCGTCCTGGCCTTATCCGCGTCCCTGCTGGGCAGCGGGAAGGCAAGCGCACAGGAACTTCGGCTGAACGACCTGGGCTATTTCGAAGCCCGGGGAACCAACGTACTGGTTTACAACAACATCTATAACGGAGGCTTCTATGACGAGAAATTCGCCGGCCTGGAAATCATCCAGCGCGGCGAACGGATTGCCACGGGAGGCGGAATCCGTCTGATGAACACGCCCGAACAGTGGGACATCTTCGGTGTGGTGAGCCCCCGCCGGATAGACCGCGGCGAAAGCAGCGTGGCGGTAGACCTGGACTACAAGGACTACGGCTTCGTCCCCACGCTCAAGGTCCTGCCCAAGGGCAAAGGCGTCCTTGTGCAGATCTGGCTGGACAAACCCGTCCCGGAGCAGCTGGTGGGTAAAGCCGGCATGAACCTGGAGTTTTTCCCGGCATCTTTCTTCGGCCACAACTACCTGGTGGACGACCTGGCCCGGATCCTGCCCAAATACCCGATGCACGACACCGAGGTGCACCCCGTGTCGGAGAAGATTCCCCAGTACTTCGGCGAGTCCACCTTCGACGACCGCGGCCGGGGAGACTTCCTGGTCCCGCTGCCCATGGCCACCGGCCACCGCATCGTGATGGCCCCCGAAAGTGACGCTCTCCGCGTAGGGGTCACCTCCGACGAGCCCATCAGCATCTACGACGGCCGCCACCTGGCCCAGAACGGCATGTTCGTGCTGCGTTCCCTGCTGCCTGCGGGAAAGACCGGAAAGGTCCTGGAATGGTACCTGGAGCCCAGCATCTCCCGTGACTGGATCCGCAAGCCCAATATCGGCTTCTCCCAGGTGGGCTACACCCCCGCCCAGAAGAAGGTTTCCGTAGTGGAACTGGACAAGAACGACACGCCCCAGTCGGTGGGCCGCCTCCTCAAGGTGAACCCCGACGGCACCAAAACCGTAGCCAAGCAGATGGTGGCCAAGATGTGGGGTGAGTATCACGGCCGCTACAATTACGTGCAGCTGGATTTCTCCGACGTCCGCGAACCCGGCCTTTACGCCATCGAGTATCAGGGCGTGGAAACCAACGCCTTCCCCATTGACAAGGAGGTCTATGACGACAAATGGCATCCTTCCATGGACATCTCCCTGGTGGTGAACATGGACCACATGGAGGTGAACGAGGCCTACCGGATCTGGCACGGCCGCGCGAACATGGACGACGCCCTGCAGGCCCCGGCCAATGTCCGCCTGCACGACGGCTATTTCCAGGGGGACCAGACGAACGACAAGTACCAGCCCCTCGAGCACATCCCCGGCCTCGCCGTGGGCGGCTGGTATGACGCCGGCGACTTCGACATCCAGGCGAATTCCGTGCTGAACACCACGCAGGACCTCGCCTACATCTGGCGGGAGTTCAAGCCCCTGCGGGACCAGACCCTCATCGACCAGAAGACGCAGTATGCCGACATCCACGTCCCGGACGGCGTTCCGGACAATGTGGAGCTGATCATGCACGGCACCCTGAACATCAACGCGCAGGTGGAGAACATCGGCTTCGTGGCCCAGGTGATCGGCCAGCCCGACATGCACCACTACCACCACCTGGGCGACGCCATGACCCTGACCGACGGCAAGATTTACGACCCCACCCTGGAGCGCTACGAGGTGAAGGGCGACCGCTCCGGCACCCCGGACGACCGCTATGTGTTCACCAGCCGCTTCAGCCCCGCCGGCGTGATGCAGGACATCGTATCCCTGGCCGCCGCCTATCCGGCCCTCAAGGACTACTACCCTGAAGAGGCCGAGCGCTCGCTGAAGAACGCCAAGATGCTGTGGGACAAGTATTTCGAAGCCGCAGCCCCTTCGCAGAACGCCAACGGCGGCGGCCGCTGGTTCGGGTTCGGAGGCGACGCCCGCATCAATGCCGCCATCGAACTGTGGATTGCCACGGGGGACAAAAAGTACAAGGACTTCTTCCTCCCGCTGGTAGAAAAGCAGGTAACGGAAAAACCGGCGGCCCCGACTTCCAATGGAAACGTCCAGAACGGCATGTTCTCTACCCAGTTTGTCGGCGGTCCCAACCTCACCGCAGCCCTCAAGATCTATCCTTATATGGACAAGGGCTTCCAGGCCAAAGTGAGGGCGGCCGTTCCCGCCTACGTAGAGGTGCTCACCCGGGGCGGACAGGACAATCCCTACGGCGTATCCATCGGCGGAGCCAGCTGGGCCGGCAACGCCTCCATCATCAACAACGCCTACAATTGCTACAAGATCTGGAAGTACTTCCCGGACCTGATCGACCCCGAATATGTCTTCGCCGGCCTGAACTTCATCTTCGGCTGCCACCCCGGCTCCAACGTGTCGTTCGTGACTTCCGTGGGTGTAAACACCAAGAAAGTGGCCTACAGCAACAACCGCGCAGACTACTCCGTCATTCCCGGCGGCATTGTCCCGGGCCTGCTGGTAAAGGAAGATTACTTCGAGAACAAGGATGACTATCCGTTCCACTGGGGCGAGAACGAAGCCTGCATCAACACGGCTCCGCAGTACGTCCTGCTGTGCCTGGCCGCCAACGAAGTGGCCAAAGCGCTGAACAAATAGGACTCCCGTAATCCAAAAAGAGCTGACCGGAATGGTCAGCTCTTTTTTTTATAATTCAGTCGAGATGATCCGACTCGAACGGACGACCCCCACGTCCCGAACGTGGTGCGCTAGCCAACTGCGCTACATCTCGATTGCGCCGCAATTAAGCGAGCTTGTTGATGTAAACGGCCAGACCGCTTTTGAGGTTGGCTGCTTTGTTCTTGTGGATAACGCCGATCTTGGCCAGTTTGTCGATCATTGCATACACCTTGGGAGCATTCTCCTGTGCAGCGGCTTTATCGGTGGTGTTACGAAGGTCGCGGATTGCGTTCCGCGTTGTCTTTGCATAATACTTATTATGCAGTCTGTGACGCTCGCTCTGGCGGGCGGCTCTCTGAGCAGATTTAGTGTTTGCCATTATTTTATTTTTTATATTTGGTAGTGGGTAGGAGAATCGAACTCCTATTGCGGGAATGAAAATCCCGAGTACTAACCGTTATACGAACCCACCAAACTTTGGGACTGCAAAGGTAAGAATTTTTTTTTAGCAAGCAAAATTATTTTCCATCTTTTTTCCACTCGAAAGAATAGAGCAAAGATTCCACCTGACGCAAGTACTGCCGCTTGTCGTATTTAGGGGCATAGACGAAGGCTTCCAGCACAATGATATCCTTTCCGTCGGGGCTGTAAAAGGAGTGTGAAACGAAGGGCCCGCCCATAAAATCCCCGTGGACATCCCAGAACCCGCGCGTTTCCACGAATTCCCTTCCGTGATAGCGCAGATACCGCATTTGAGGCTCAAAAGCGGTAGAGGTGGTCATGTAGGAACCGTCGCTAGGTCCGGGGACATTCACCTGCATGATTTCGTTCCGGTGGCCGATGATGCTCTCCAGGGTGAAAAGCCCGCTCTCCTGCCCTACCGGATACCTGTAGATGAGCACGGTCTGGCTGGTGTACTGCTTTTCGTCGGCAATCCATACGAAGTTGTCCGTAACCTTGCGAAGCTTGTAGCCAGAGGGGAAATGGAGGATGCCGCCGGTCACTTTCTCTACGGGATCCCGGAGCTTGAGCTCTTCGTAAAGCTGGGCGTTGGCAATGATGCGGTCCCGTTCCGCCTGCTCAAAATACTCGGCCACCTGGGCGCCGTTTTCCCGGAACAGCTCCACGGCGCCTTCTTCGTCGAAGGCGTTGATCTGGGCCACCACCTGAGGCTGGGCCCACTGGTTGGGATGATAGACCATCCCGGCGTTCTGATTCTGGGGATTGATATTCACGATCAAGATGTTCCGGTGCATCTTGAACATATTGTTAAAGCTGCCGGAGGGGACGTTGGAAAGGCTGAACAGCGGCTCCCGCTGGGCCAGGTAAGGGCAGTCGTCGGCCAGGACACTGCGGATGGCCATTCCCAGATTGCCTTCCCACTGTTCACGGTCTATCACAACCAGCACTTCGCCGGCCTTGCCGCTCACGTTGGGAAGCAGGTTCCGTTTGTTCCCGTTATTACAGCTGCAAAGAGTAAGGAGCGCGCAGGCAAGCGCCGCCCAAAAACAAACTGTCTTTTTCATATTCAACGTATTAATCTACCAATATCGTTTCCAAAGGCAAGCACCATCAAAAGCAGGAGCAGCACCATTCCGATTGTCTGGGTCACCATCAGGAAACGGTCGCTGGGCTTGCGGCGGGAGACCATTTCGTACAGGCAGATGACAATGTGTCCGCCATCCAGTGCGGGAATGGGCAGGAGGTTCATCACGGCCAGCATGATGGACAGCAGGGCCAGGATCTGCAGGAACTGGTACCAGTCCCAGGTAGAGGGGAACACCTGGCCGATGGCGATGAAACTGCCCACCGACTTGTAGGCCTCGGTCTTGGGCGTAGCCACCAGCCGGAGGTCTTGCAGATAGCCGCCCACCGTGTCCCAGGCCAGGTTCCACCCGGCGGGGACCGCCTGGGGGATGGTATAGGTGCGGACCTGGACCGAAGGGTTGCGGAAGAACACGCCCAGCCGCCCCAGGGAATCTACCTGCAGGGGGAGAGAGAGGGTATCCGCCTCCCGGAGCACCTGCACCGGAAGGGAGGTGCCGGGATGCTCCCGCAGAACCCGCTGCGCGTCTTGCAGATAAGGGGTGGAGACGCCGTCCACGACAGCGATCCTGTCCCCTTTGAGAAGCCCCGCGCCGGCATTGGGCGACCCGGCCATGACACTGTCCACCACGAAGGGGATGGCCAGGTCGAACATGCCCGGGGTGTTCACCACGGCGCCCAGCAGCGCCTGATCTATATAGATATCGAGGGTGTCCCCTTCCCGCAGCACCGTGGCTTTGCGGGCCTGACGCCGGGCAAGGTCGGCCTGAAGGGAAAGGAAATCGTCGGGGACATAGTCGTCGAAACGGAGGATACGGTCTCCGGTGCGGAAGCCCATGTCGTACCCCAGATCGTTCACGTAGATGGGATTGTCCCGGGAAACGTAGGTGGAGCCCCAGATGGACAGGATGGCGATATACAGGAGGATGGCCAGGATGAAGTTGTTCACCACGCCACCGGCCATCACCAGCAGGCGCTGCCAGGCGGGTTTGGTGCGGAATTCCCAGGGCTGGGGCGCCTGCTTCAGCTGCTCGGTGTCCATGGATTCGTCCACCATGCCGGCGATTTTGCAGTAGCCCCCCAGGGGCAGCCACCCGATCCCGTATTCCGTTTCCCAGCGGGCGGCCGACGGGACCATCCGGACAAACCAGGGCGCCTTGGTGGAGAAGAGTTTCACACCGCCGGCGTCGAAAAAGAGGAAAAACTTGTCTACCCGGATCTTGAACAGCTTGGCCCACATGAAATGTCCAGCCTCATGGATGATGATGAGGATGGACAAAGCCAGGACTACCTGGAGGATTTTCAAAAGTACTGTCATAACGGGCGAAGGAAGGTTTCCGCCATGCGGAAAGCCTCTTCATGGGTTGCAAAAATATCTTCCAGGGAAGGGCTTGCAACAAAATTCACGCCATCCATCACCCGGGATATCGTTTCGGGGATTGCGTACACCCCGATCCGGTCCTGGAGGAAAGCCGCCACGGCGGCTTCGTTGGCCGCGTTCATGGCGCAGGGGATGTTCCCTCCCCGCTCCATGGCAACCGAAGCCAGCTGCAGGCAAGGGAATTTCTCCCGGTCCGGCTCATAGAAGCTGAGCCCCTGCAGTTCACTGAAATTCAAGCGTTTCCCATCCAAGGGAAGCCGCTCCGGGAAGGCCATGGCCAGCTGGATGGGGAGCCGCATATCCGGGCTGCCCAGCTGGGCGATCACGGCTCCGTCGGCAAATTCCACCATGGAATGGATGACCGACTCGGGATGCACCACCACGTGGATCCGGGAAGGCTCCACGTCGAAGAGCCACTTGGCCTCGATCATCTCGAAGCCTTTGTTCATCATGGTGGCCGAATCGATGGTGATCTTGGCGCCCATGTCCCAGTTGGGATGCTTCAGGGCCTGTTCCTTGCGGGCATGCGCGATCTGCTCCCGCGTCCAGGTGCGGAACGGGCCGCCGGAAGCGGTAAGGTGGATCAGGCGGATGGCGTTGCCCTGCGCCCCCTGCAGGCACTGGAAAATGGCCGAGTGTTCCGAATCTACGGGGAGGATGGGAGCCCGGCACACACGCGAGCGCTCCATGACCAGGGCGCCGGCCGCCACCAGGGTTTCCTTGTTGGCCAGGGCGATGGTTTTCCCTGCGCTGATGGCCGCCAGCGTGGGTTTGAGGCCGCTGAAGCCCACCATGGCCGCCACCACGACATCTACTTCAGGAGCCTGGACCAATGCACAGGCTGCGTCGATTCCCGCATGTACCTGGATGGAAGGCGGCAGGGCGTCCCGCACCTCCCGGTATTTGTCCGGGTTGCAGATGACCACATGCGGAACCTGGAAGGCAAGTGCCTGCTTCACCAGCAGTTCCGCGCTGTTGTTGGCCGATATCATCCCGATCCGGAAACGGTCCGGATGCTGCCGCACGACGTCCAGGGTCTGGGTGCCGATAGAGCCCGTAGAACCCAGCACGGCGATAGTCTTGATGTTTGTCATAGCTTTAGAAACTGATATATAAGGCGGGATCCACAGGCTTGCCGTCGTACCAGAGCTCGAAGTGGAGGTGGTCTCCGGCCGTGAGCGAGGAAGACGATGCCACCATGCCCACCGGCGTTCCGCCTTTCACGACATCTCCGCGCTGCCGGAGGACCTTCTGGTTGTTCTTGTAAATGGAGAGGATCTCCCCCTTGTGCTGGATGGCCAGGATATAGCCGCTCTCGGCGTCCCAGCCCGTATAGACCACCGTTCCGTCCAGGACGGCCAGTACGGGCGTGCCGGCAGGGGCGGTGATGTCCGCCCAGGGATGGACCGTCAGGTCAAAGCCCCGGGACACCACGCCTTTTACCGGCGTGAAGAAAGACAGGGCTTCGATAGGAAGGGTGCGGCGGGAACCGCTCACGTTGAACTGCTCGGCTTCGGTGACATCGGCCCGGAGCAGGGAATCCCGGTAGGAGAGATAGACGGAATCCACCACGCTGCGGGGGGCTTTGTTGGCCAGGATGAGGCTGTCCATGCGGATAGGCGCCTGCCCGGAGACCACCCGGCGGAGATTTTCCGAGTACAGCTCCCACTGCAGGATACGGGTTTCCAGCGAGTCTATCCGGAGGGAATTCTGCACGGCCTGGCGACGGGACCGGGCGTCCGGGTAACCGGGGATGAACGTGCGGATGGGCGTATAGGCGATCAGGCAGAAAAGCCCCACCACTATAATCACTACCGCCGTGATAAGCGAGACGATGAAGGTGGAGCGGCTGAAGCGCAGGCTCCACAGGCGCTCGTGCGAGGTGGCGTCCACCAGGGACAGGCGGAAATTCCGGATTTTCTTATCTTGCTGGTTGTCCATAAAATTCGTAACTTTGCAACCGTATGGACAGACTCCTGGGAATAGACTACGGACGCAGGCGCACCGGCCTCTCTGTCAGTGACCCCCTGGGCATCTTCGCTTCCGCGCTGGATACGGTCGATTCTACAAAGTTAATAGATTATCTCAAAAATTACGCCGAAAAGGAGAGAATCGTTCGATTTGTAGTGGGCTATCCGGTAAATCTGGACGGAAAGCCGGCAGAGGCCCAGGCCGATGTAGACACCTTCCTGAAGCAGCTCAAAGCCGCTTTCCCGGACATTCCGGTTAGCCTGGAGGACGAACGCTTCACCTCCGTGCTGGCCCACCAGGCCATGATCGACGGCGGCATGAAAGCCAAAGACCGCAGGAACAAAGCCTCGGTAGACCGCATCAGCGCCGCCATCATCCTTCAGGGCTACCTGGACCGGGAAAACGGCGGCATCTCCTGCATCAACCCGGACAACGTACCGGAAAGCCTGTCCCGCAACAAGACAAAAAGAAGAAGATAGACATGATAAGACCCATTTACCTTTACGGGGCAGAGGTGCTCCGGAAAAAAGCGGCCGACGCAGACCTGTCGGACAAGGCCGCCCTTCAAACTCTGGTACAGGACCTGAAGGATACCCTGGCCAAGGCCGACGGATGCGGCCTGGCCGCCCCCCAGATCGGGGAAAGCGTGCGCGTAGTGATTGTGGACGGGGACGTCGTCTCCGACATGTACGACTATCTGAAGGGGTTCCGCCGCACCCTGATCAACCCCGTGATCACGGAAGAAAGCCAGGAGCAGGTCACCTACTCGGAAGGCTGCCTGAGCATTCCCGGCATCTACTGCGACATCCTCCGGCCCAAGATAATCACGGTGGAGTATTACAACGAAGACCTGGAGAAAGTCACCGAAACCTTTGACAACTTCGCCAGCCGCATGATCCAGCACGAGCTCTCCCATCTGGACGGAGACCTGTTCACGGACCATGCCGCCCCCATCCGGCGCAAGATGCTCGCTTCCAAACTCCAGAACATCACCAAAGGGAAAGTCCACCCCCATTACAACGCCAAACTGAAATAATTTTTATAAATTTGTAAAATACACCAAAACCAATAACACCATGGGAGCATTTCACGCATACGATATCCGCGGTATCTGGGGCAAAGACTGGGACCTGGACATCGCTTATAAAGTAGGTTATTTCATCCCCGAACTGCTGAAGACGGACAAAGTCCTTGTCGGCCGCGACTGCCGCGTCTCTTCCGACGAAATCCACGACGCCGTCCTCAAAGGCATCAACGATGCCGGTGCAGACGTATATGACATCGGCCTCAGTTCCACGCCGATGGTGTATTTCGGCACGGCCAACTACGGGTTCGACGCCTCTGTCCAGATCACCGCTTCCCACAATCCCGCCGAATACAACGGCATGAAGGTGTCTACCACCGACGCCCAGGCCGTGGGCTTCGACGCCGGACTGGGACAGATCAAGGCCTGGATCGACGAGGGAAAGCCCACGCCTGTCGCCGCCCGCCGCGGCCAGGTTTTCCAGAAAGAGATCATGGCCGACTACCTGGCCTTCATGCGGAAGTTCGTCAAGGATTACAGCACCCTCACCGTGGCCATGGACCTGTCCAACGGCATGGCCAACCTTTTCGCCAAGGAGATCTTCGGCACGGGAAGCAATTTCCACTATCTGTTCGACACCATGGACGGCCGATTCCCCAACCATGAGCCCAATCCGCTCATCGAGAAAAACTGCTTCCCCCTGGAAGAGAAAGTCCGCGAAGTGGGGGCCGATGCCGGCGTCATCTACGACGGCGATGCAGACCGCGTGATGTTCGTGGACGAGAAAGGGACCTTCATCAGCCCGGACCTTATGATTGCCCTGATGGGCCGGTATTTCGTGGGTGAGCGCGGCCTCAAGGGCCTGGTGCTTCAGGATATCCGCTCGTCCAAGGCCGTGGGCGAATACCTCGCCCCCATGGGCTGCGAGATGCGCACCTGGAAAGTGGGACGCGCCTTCGCCGCCAAAAAGCTCCGCGAGATAGACGGCATCTGGGGCGGTGAACTCGCCGGCCACTACTACTTCCGCGACTTTTTCTACAGCGACAGCGGCCTGCTGGCCTCCATCATCCTCCTCAATATCGTGGCAGACCTCAAGAAAGAGGGCAAAAAACTCAGCCAGGCCATCGCGGAGATTATCCGCTACCAGAACTCCGGAGAGATCAACTACCGGGTGGAAGACAAGAAAGGCGCCATGGATGCCGTCAAAGACCATTTCATGGGCAAGGAAGCCAGTACGGCCTTCATGGACTTCGACGGCTACCGCGTAGAATTCCCCGACTGGTGGTTCAACATCCGTCCTTCCAACACGGAGCCCTACCTGCGCTTCATCTGCGAAGCCACGTCGCAGGAACTCCTGAAAGCAAAAATCGCCGAGGCCGACGAAATCATCGTCAAGCAGTTCGGCGGAAAAAGGTAATGCATGAATAAACTGATTCTCCCCGCCATCCTGACGCTGACCACGGCATTGTGCCTGCACGCCCAGGAGGAAAACCGCGAGGCGGATTCCCTGCGCCACGCCTTCGGGCGCCAGCAGGTAGCGCCCACCAATACCATCAGCACCCCCTACGCCGACACCCTGGACACAGGCAATCCCGGCGTAAAGGTGGTCCTGTACGACAACGGCACCTACCGCTTTGTACGGGACCTGTCCCAAATGGCTGCAGACAGCGTATTCACGGAGTTTTGGGACACCAAGAATGTAAACCCCTACCGGAACGACCCTGATCCCCTTCCGGAGCAGTTCTCTCTCTGGATCGTAGACAGCCTGGGCGCCTACTGCTGCCCTTACCAGACCAAACCCCGCTCGCTGTTCGGCTATCGGCACGGCAGAAGGCATCAGGGCATAGACCTCCCCTATCCCAAGGGAACGCCGGTACCCGCCGCCTTCGACGGCAAGGTCCGCATATCCGACTATGTGGGCGGATACGGCAATCTGGTGGTCATCCGCCACGCCAACGGCCTGGAAACCTTCTACGGACACCTGTCCGAGCGCAAAGTGGAATCCGGCGACTGGGTAAGCGCAGGTGAGATTATCGGCCTGGGCGGCTCTACGGGGCGCTCTACCGGCCCGCACCTGCATTTTGAGACGCGCTACCGGGGCGCCGCCTTCGACCCCGCCTGGCTCATCGACTTCGAGACAGGTACGCTGCGTCACCGCCTGCTCAAAATCCGGAGCTGGTACTTCAATCCCAACCAGCGCTACGTGCAGAACGTAGACGACGAGGACGAGATTTTCCGCACCGACGAAGAAGACCGCATCGCAGCGGAAGAGCAGGCCAAGAAAGATGCCGCCGCCCGTGCAGCCGCAGAGGCCGCAGCCGCCAAGTATCACACCATCCGCTCCGGCGATACGCTGGGTGCCATCGCCCGGAAATACCACACGACAGTCCGGAAACTCTGCCAGCTGAACGGCATCAAGGAAACCACCATCCTGCGGGTCGGGAAACGCCTGAGGGTACGGTAATTCCCCGCAGCACTTAGAATGCTGATACATAGCTGTTTATACAATTATTGGTGCACAAAAATGTGCACCAATAATTGTATAAACAACTGACGGTCAGCTACTTGAGTGCCGACGGCTAGAAGTTGAATTTGGTCATGCAGATGAAGCGGTGGTTCATCACCCAGTGGGAGGCGGAATACATGCCCCGCGAGTCGCGGTTGCCTTCGCCAAACTCACCCGCGGTGAGGTTGTACTCCAACGACACCGTGAACTTGCCCAGGTTCCAGGCCACGGTGGGCGTGGCGCGGAAGGCCTGCTGGATCTTGGTGTCGGCCGAGGAGTTCATCCAGAGCAGGTTGTCGGTGAGATCCTGCGTGGTGCCCAGCTGCTTCATGTAGCCCAGCATCCCCATCACCTGGAATTTCTTGCCGTACTGGAAACTCACGAAGGAAGCCCAGTCCCGCATGGGGGTGTAAGTGATGGTACCGTCGCTGTTGAAGCTGTGCACGCCATATCCGGACAGGAGGTTCAGGTGTTCTCCCCCCTGAGCCAGGATACTCTTGGCACGCAGTTGGAACATACCGCTGGTATACTGCAGGAAAACAAAAGGAGAGACGGTGCTGAGCAGGCTCTTGACCTCGATGGTCTTATTGCTTCCATCCTGGATGCGCCAGTCGGCGATGGTCCGGTACGGACGCATATTCACGGCATCTACACCCGCCTTGGCCAGGAACTTGCCGTTCTTGTAGGTAACGCCCATATAGGCCTCGGGCAGGCCGTATTTGTAATAGTCCTTGCTCTTTCCGGCAGGGCCGGTAGGCAGATAGTGATTCAGATACAGGAGGCTGGCCGTAAGGCTGAAACCGCCGCCCAGGTCCAGGTCCATCGTCAGCTGCGGGCTGCGGTTGAACGGATTGAACGGAGCACCGGTTTCCAGGTTGTTCATGTGCGGCATATCGGCAGCCATGGGATGCCAGGCCTGGCCGATGGTAAAACTTATGGGACTCTCGTCGAAGGTCAGTTTCATGAAAGCCTGGCGAAGGCGAAGGATGGGGACGCTGCCCGAGAGATTGTAGAAGTCGGCCTCTACCTTTCCGGAGACGCCCATCCTCCCCCACTTGTAACCGGACACGTCCAGTCCCAGACGGGAGGTAAGGGATACGAAACGCCAGTTGAAACCGGCATTGGCATCGTAGCCGTCGGTCATGCTGATGTCCTTGGGCATGTAGAAATACAAGTCCTCGGTACCGGCGTTCACGGCACGGGAGTCGGCCACCATGTAATTGCGGATGAAGCCGTAAAGCTTAAACTTGGAAGGAGATTCTTCCTGTGCAAAGGCAGTGCTGCCGATAAGCAGCACTGCCAATGAAAAAGCAATAAATTTTTTCATGACTTGAATATGGTTCGGAGGCCAAAGGCCGACCCAGGGGGTTTGGGGGATTAGTCCCCCAATGGGTCGAAGACCTTTGTTCCCTTTTGCGCTAAGCAAAAGGGAAAATCTTGGTAAGCCAGAAGTAACCCAGCACAAAGCCGATGGTGCCGATGATAAGGCCGATCTTGGTCATATCCTTGGTCTCCACCATGCCGGTGGCCGATGCAATGGCGTTCGGCGGGGTGGAAATCGGGAACAGCATGGCGATGGAGGCGCACACTGCCACGAAGATAATCATAGCGGAGGTGCCGCCCATGGCCAGGAATTCGGCATTGTTGGCGGCGGCGGGATCGGCCATACCGTTGGCGACCACGATCAGGATCGGGATCAGGAGGGCGGCCGTTGCCGAGTTGGAGATGAAGTTACTGAGCAGGTAGCACACCAGGCCGGCCACGATGAGGACCAGCACCACGGACATGCTGCCGAACGGGATGGCGCTGATCAGGACCTTCGCCAGACCGGTGTCCTGCAGGCAGTAACCCAGGCAGAAACCTCCGGCCACCAGCCACAGCACGTTCCAGTTGATTTCCTTGATCTCTTCCTTGCCGAACAGGCCCGTAGCGGTGAACACGCCCAGCGGGATCAGGGCCACGATATTGGAGTTGATATGGGTGATCTGCTCGGTGGCCCACAGGAGGATGGTGCCCACGAAGGTGATCCATACCACATACAGTTTCCAGTCTTTCTTGCGACTACTCTCCGGAATTTCCAGCACCAGCTTCTTGGTCTTGAACGGGAAGAACACACGCAGGAGCACCCAGGCGATCAGGATCATGATGAGCACGTAAGGGATCATGTGCACGCACCACTCGCCGAAGGAGACATCGATACCGGCCTGCTCCAGGGCGCCCTTCGCCGTGGCGTTAGGGGGCGTTCCGATCGGAGTGCCGATACCGCCCAGGTTGGCGGCCACCGGGATGGACAGGGCCAGACCCACTTTGCCTCTGTCGTCGGCCGGAAGCTTGGACAGCACCGGGGTGAGCAGGGCCAGCATCATGGCAGCCGTAGCGGTGTTGGACATGAACATGGAGAACACGGAGATCATGAGCAGGAAGCCCAGCAGCACAATCTCGGGCTTGGTGCCAAAGAGTTTCAGCAGCGCCCTGGCCAGGGTGACGTCCAGGCCGTAGCGCTCGGCCATGATGGCCAGCACGAAACCGCCCAGGAACAGCATCACCACAGGGTCTGCCATGGAGGACATGATCC
>CAMHST010000030.1 GCA_946187865.1 uncultured Bacteroidales bacterium | reverse complement strand
CCGTAGGTGGCGGCACGGTCGTAGTTGCGGGAAATGACGGCGGTGGCGGGCTGGAGGCTCTTGGCGCCGGAGTAGGTTCCCACACCCGACGCCATCACGGCGAACATCACGTCGTTGGCGGATTTGATGCCCAGTTGGGGGTTGATGCCGAACAGGACGGGCCTCAGGTACAGGGACGCGCCGCTCTCGTACGAGGGGATATAGTCCCAGTTGGCCTGCACGCACATCGCGCACAGGTCCAGGAACATCTCCATGTTGGGATGGGGCATGTCCAGGTACTGGGCGCTGCTCTCCATCCGTTTGGCGTTTTCGTCGGGGCGGAACAGGCGCACCCGGCCGTCGGCTCCGCGGTAGGCTTTGAGCCCTTCGAAGCAGGAGGGGGCGTAATGGAATACGCCGGCAAAGCAGTGGACGGAGAAATTGAAGTCGTACGAGACCGTGGGTTTGCTCCACCGGCCGTCGATGCACTGCGCGTACACGATGGCGTTGGTGGGGTAGTAGTTGAAAGAGCGTTTGGAGTAATCTATTTCAGCCATAGTTCTATGTGGTTAGTCTTCGATGAGATGGTCTTTGTTATAGGTGTGGATCTTGGTTTCGCCGGCCAGGATGATGTATCCGTTTTCGGCCAGGGATTCCAGTTCGTTCTCTCCGGGATATACCCGGACGGGGGCCACCCAGCTCACTTTCCGGGTGATGGCGTCTGTGATGTACTGGCTGTAGGCCACCCCGCCCGTGAGGATGATCACATCCACTTTCCCGTCTACCACGGCGGCCTGGGCCACGATGTATTTGGCAATGTTCAGGACGAACGCCTTCATGAATACGCTGTATTCCGGGACGCCTTCCTGGGCCTTGCGGACCACTTCGCGCATGTCGTTGGTGCCGAAATAGGCCACGGCGCCGCCTTTGCCGATGAGCTTTTTCTTGATTTCCTGTTTGGTGTATTTCCCGCTGAAGCACATGTCGATGAGCGGGTAGGGCGGGCAGCAGCCGGCCCGTTCCGGGGTGATGGGGCCGTCTCCGCCCAGGCCGTGCGAGGTGTCGATCACGCGCCCGCCGCGGTGCAGGGAGATGGTCACGCCCCCGCCCATGTGGCAGATGATGGCGGTGGTGTCCTCGGCCTTCCGGCCGGTGTCCCGGAGGAAGCGGCGCATGATGGCGCGGGTGTTCAGGGCGTGGAACAGGGTGCGGCGCGGGAATTCCGGGATGCCGCCCACATGGCACTCCGGCAGCATTTCGTCGGCCATGGGCGGGTCTGCCACGTAGGCGATGCACTTGCCGAACCGGGGCTTGAGCCCTTCCTTGTCCCGCAGGGCGTTGATTTCTTCCGCGATATTGTCGCCGATCAGGGCGCTCAGGTTGCAGGCATGGTTGCCTTCCCGGCTGGAGGAGAGCACCTCCCGCATGTCTGCGTTCACGTTGTAAACGCCTGTGATACAGGGGGTGAAGAGGCCGCCGCGGCACATGACGATATCGATGTCTTCCAGGCGGATGCCTTTCTCTTTCAGGGCGCCCAGGATGGCGTCCGTGCGCATGCGGTCCTGGTCCATGACGTCGGCAAACTTGGAAAGTTCCTCTACCGAGTGCTCCAGTTTCTGGTCTATCACAATGTCTCCGTCCTGATAGTAGGCGAACTTGGTGGTGATGGAACCGGTGTTCACCACCAGGATGTTCCCCTTAGGGGCTTTCCCGTTGATATTCTCTATTCTTGCCATTTTGAAACTTTCAATAATCTGCTACAAGAACGGAATTTTTAGCAAGAAAAACAACTGTTTTATGAAAAATTTAACACAAGAAAGCGATTGTTTTTAAATAATATCAAAACAAAGCGCATTTCTGCTTTCGAATTTTTACTATTCTGCGTGCGTTTCCGCAGGTCGGGCGTGTACGGAATAGGGAAGAAATAATTATCTTTGTGAATATGAAAACCATATCTTTTTTGGGGGCTGCCGCCGCAGTCCTCGCGGCGGGAATCCTGTTGACGGTCCGCTGCGCTCCCGGGCCCGACGCCGGCCCATGCGATATTTACCGGAATGCGGGTACGCCCTGCGTGGCCGCCCACAGCACTACGCGCCTCCTCAACGCCCGTTACCGGGGCCCGCTGTACCAGGTCCGCCGGGACTCCGACGGCGCCACGCTGGACATCCCGGCCACCCGGGACGGCTATGCGGACGCGGCCGCCCAGGATGCCTTCTGCGCCGGAACGGTGGGGCGCATCACCGTCATCTACGACCAGTCCGGGATGGGAAATGACCTCCTGCCTGCGCCGCCGGGAACCTTCCAGGGGCCGGACAAGGGTGGGTTCAACAACCCTGCCCTGGCCGATATGGCGCCGGCGCTGCTGAACGGCCACAAGGTCTATGGCGTGTACATTATGCCGGGTATGGGATACCGCTGCAACGACGCCCGCGGACTGGCCGTTGACGACGAGCCGGAAGGGATGTACTATGTGATCGACGGTACGCACTACGACAGCGGCTGCTGCTTCGACTACGGCAATTCGTCCACCAACGGACGCGCCGTGGGCACCGGAACGATGGAAACCACTTATTACGGCACCTCCACCGCCTGGGGACGCGGTAACGGCGACGGCCCCTGGATAATGGCCGATATGGAAGCGGGCCTGTTCTCGGGCTACGGCGCCAAGCAGAACGACGTCCCCTCCATCACGGACTGGCGCTTTGTCTCCGTGTATGTGAACGGAGGCGGCGGCAACCGCTGGGACCTGCGTGGTGCGGATGCCACGCAGGAAACCCTCACCACCTTCTACAGCGGCGCCCGCCCGGGTTCTCCGGACAGCGACGCCTACTATCCTATGCACAAGAAGGGCGGGATGCTGCTGGGCAACGGAGGAGATAACGGAAACGGCTCGGCCGGAACCTTTTACGAGGGCGTGATGACAGTAGGCTACCCCAGTGACGAAGCCATCGCCGCCGTGCAGGCCAACATTGCATCGGCCCGCTATGCCGAATACCCGCTGGCCCTCTCGCGCATCCCTTCCTTCCGGACCGGGGAGAACAAACTGGTGGGGGTGATGCTGGAGAACACGGGCCTGGAGCCGATGACGGACGTGGCTCTGGAGTTCGACCTTCCCGCGGGCTGGCATCTGGTCCGGGAAGGGGATTTCCCCCGCCAACTGGCGGTGGGTGAGAAGCGGACCGTTCTGTATTCGCTCACCGCTCCGGCAGGGCGGTCGGCCGGGGATTTCGCCGTACGGGCCGGCTGGAACGGCGGCGAGGCCACTGTTCGGACCCGGATCCGCTGCGCCGAAGCCCTCAAAGTCAATGAGATCGGGCTGGATACCCCGTTTGTGGAGCTGTATAATGCAGACGACTCGGACGTCAACCTCTCCGGGCTGTCCCTGCAGGTGCGCCGCAGCGGCTGGGCGCCCGTAGAGGCGCTGGTCTTCCCGGAAGGGACGCTTCTCCCGCCCGGCGCGCACCTCCTGCTGGAAGTGGACCCTGCCGTGCCGGACACCCCGGTCACGACGGTCTTCAGCCCCGTATCCACGGGCCCCAGGCTGCATTTCCCCGCCGGCACAAGTACGCTCCCCGCCACGTCGGTGCAGGGGTTCGCCGTGGGGGAGAAGATGGGGATCGACCAGGGCGGACAGTATGAAGAAGTGACGGTTACGGCGGTCGGGACACCCGCCACGCAAAGTGGCCTGGCTGCCGATGCCAAGGCGGGCGACACCCGTCTCAGCATCGAGGGTACGTCGCGGCTGGAACCGGGCTCCGTGCTCACGGTAAGTACCGGCGACCGCAAGGAGACGGTCACCGTAAAGCGGGTCCTGGTGTCGGCGGAACCTTACGTACGCCGGTTTGGCGAACCGGAACGCCCGCACGAGACGGGCCTGGTGGAACTGGAGCAGCCCCTGCGGCGGGACCACGCCGCCGGCGTGGATGTGTCCTGTCCCGGTACGGGCATCTCGTTCACCCCCGCCACCCGGTATGCCCATAGCAGCGGAGACGCCCTGCAGCCCCTCGGCGCGGGCTGGACACCCACACCGGGCCTGTATCTGCGCTATGCTCCGTCGGCCCACGCGGGGAGCGTGGCCCTGACAGACCCTGCTACAGGCACCGTATTGGATGCCGTGGTCTATGGCTCCCAACAAAGCAATTCCAGCGCCAACGGCACCATCACCAGTCCGGAACTGGCCGTGCTGGAGGGCGAACAGGGCGGGGGAGGCTGTCAGGCCGTCGCCCCCGGACCCGTCCCGGCCTGGCTCCTGGCGCGGAACCCGGACTTGGCCAAGGCGTCCAGCCGCAGTCTGGTCCGAATCCCGGACGGAGCCGACACCGATGTCCTCTGCTCGGACTTCCGCCTGAGCGAACAGCCCTCGCCCGGCGCACCTAACCGGCTGTAACCATTTCCCGGCGGTAAGCGTATGAGAAGGATTGTACTTGCACTGACCCTTTTGCTGACGGCGCTCTCCGCCGCCGGCCGCCAGCGGGTCCGGGACCTCGAGATCGAACTCTACCTGCTTCCTTCGGGCGGGGTGGTCTTCCACGAACGCTGGGACCTGGACACCGGGAACGACATCACGGAATGGTATCTGGTGCGCGGCAACCTCGGGGACATCGAGGTCTTCAACCTCCGGGTGTTCGAGAAAGGACAGGAGTTCACGGACACCGGCGAGTGGGATGTGGACCGCACCCTGTCCCAGAAGGCGGGGAAAAGCGGAATCGTCCATAAAACCAACGGCGTGGAGCTATGCTGGGGCGTGGGCAGCCACGGAGACCATGTCTTCGACGTGTATTACTCGATGGTCAATGCCCTCAAAAGCCTGAACGACTACGATATGCTGCACCTGCAGCTGGTCTCCGACGGGCTCTCCTCGCCGCCGGAGCACGTGAAAGTGACCATTGAGGCCCAGGACACGCCCCTGGATACGCTCAACGCCCGGATTTGGATGTTCGGCTGCGAGGGGACATCGGCCTTTGAAGACGGCAAGGTGGTGCTGGAGAGCACGGAGCCGCTCCGGACAGATGACTCGGTTATCGCGCTCCTGCGCCTGGACAAGGGCATCGTCACTCCCCTCAGCGTCCAGGAGCGGGATTTCCAGGAGGCGCTGGACCAGGCCCTGGTGGGCGCTTCCTTTGCCGACGATGAGGAAGGTGATCCCATTGCCGACGGCATAGCCACCTTCTTCGCCTTGCTTTTCATGTACCTGATCTTCGTGCGTCCCATTATAAAAGTGTTCACGAATGAGCGGAAACAGGCCAAACGCAGAAGGTCGTCCATCCTGGGCACCACGGATATCAAGAAGGTGTCCTGGTTCCGGGATATCCCCATGGGAAAAGACCTGGGCATGGCCGACCTGGCGCTAAACGACATCGGGGAAGAGCGTGAAGGGAACAACCTGGCCCTTTCGGTCATCATTCGCCTGGTGCACAAGGGTTTCCTCAAACCCAGCCGGGAGATGCAAGGCTCCTTGGAACTGGCGTTTACGGGAAAGGATCCCACCGGCCTGGATCCCATCGAGCGCGCCTTTTACCAGATGCTGCAAGATGCCGCCGGGGAGGACAAGACGCTCCAGGACAAGGAGTTTTCCGATTATGCCAGAAGATACCAGCGAAAAGTGGGGAAATGGGCCGACGACGCCCGGGATACCAGCCGTGCCCAAATGGAAAAGGCCGGATGGTACCGGGACCGCAAATACACGGATTCCGGAAAGCAGGAGGTGCGCAATGTGGCGGGTCTGTGGAACTTCCTGAATACGTTCACCTTGTCCAAGGAGCGGGAAACCGCCGACGCCGTGCTGTGGAAGGAATACCTGGTGTATGCGGCCCTTTTCGGGATTGCCGACAAAGTGGCCACCCAACTGAAGGACATAGACCCCAAATTCTTTAAGGAAGTATTTAACTACGATGTAAGTACGCTTCCCTCCCTGCTCTCTGCCGGGCGGTCCCTCTCCCGGGCTGTGCAAATTGCGTCCATAGCCTCTACCTACCGCCCTTCTTCCAGTTCCTCCTACAGCGGAAGAAGCCGGAGCGGCTACGGCGGGCGCTCCTCCCGCGGAGGCGGTGGCGGATTCAGCGGCGGTGGCCGCGGCGGTGGCGGCCGTTAAATGGTCACGTCCACAGCCTGGAGGTCGGCCTCTTTGGAGGATCCCCCATACAGCAGCTGATATCGGCCGGGCTTGATGGAAAGCTCGTCGATGGAGGCGTCGTAGAACTCGAAGGCGCCCTTGTCCAGGGCGACTTTCACCTGCGCGGTCTGCCCGGCGGCAATCTTTACGCGGGCGAAGCCTTTCAGGGACTTGATGGGTGCGCCCGGGTCGTCCAGGGCCTTCACGTAAACCTGCACCACTTCCTCGCCGTCGCGCTCGCCGGTATTGGTTACGGGCACGGTAAGGGTCATCTGTGCGGGTTTTCCGGCCACCTTGGCCTGTCCGTAGCTGAAGCGGGTGTAGCTGAGCCCAAAGCCGAAGGGATACAGCGGCTCGCCGCGGAAGTAGCGGTAGGTGCGGCCCTCCATGGCGTAGTTGTCAAAGGCGGGGAGCTGGTCGGTGGAGGCGTAGAAGGTGACCGGCAGGCGTCCGGCGGGGTTGTAGTCGCCAAACAGGACATCGGCCACGGCGATGCCGCAGGCCTGCCCGCCGTACCAGGCCTGGACCAGGGCGTCGTAACGGCTCTCCACACCGCCGAAGGCGATGGCGCTGCCGGACACGTTCACCAGGATCACCGGTTTGCCGGTGGCGTCCAGGGTCTCGAGCAACTGCTGCTGAATCTGGGGAAGTTCGATGCTGGTGCGGTCATGGCCTTCCCCTTCTTCGTTCGGGGAAATGCCGCCCACCATCACAATCACGTCGGCGTCCTTTACACGCGCCGCCACACCCTGCAGGTCTGCCGGGAGGCGGCTGTACAGGTCGAAGGAGAAGGATGCGGAACGGGCTTCGGGCTGGGAAAGCTCAACCTGGATGTCGTAGGTCTTGCCTTTCTCCACCGGGAAGGCGGTGGGGGCGGCATTCCGGCCGAAACCGAAGAAGCGGCCGGTGGGCATCTCGTTCCGCTGGGAAATGGTTTCACCGTTCACGACCAGCTTGTATAAGGCGCTGGCGCGCAGGGCGTAAAACATTTCGCCGGTGTAGTCGGCCGTGAAGGAACCGCTGTAGCGGGCCGAGAAGCCGGTCAGGTTTACGCCTTCCTCCCAGGCGCAGTCTTCGTGGGCCAGGGCGGGGGAGGTGGTGTTGAGGGTCAGGGGCTCGTCGTAGTCTGCGGAGGCCACGATGTCGCCGCCGAATTCCGTGTTATTGAAATAGTCGGCATGCAGGCCCTTTCCGCCGTTTATCCGGTCCAGGTAATGGGTGGTGATGAACGGTTCGGTAAGGTCGCAGGCGCGTTCGTACAGGACGGTGGAGCCGGGAACTTTCTCGCGGATGGCGTTCAGGATGGTCTTGGTGTTGGCGGCGGTGGGGTAGCCGTTGTAGTTGCCCAGGACCACGCGGGCGTCGTCGGCATTGGGGCCCACGACAGCGATGGTCAGGCCGTCCTTGCGCAGCGGAAGCACGTTGTCCTGGTTCTTGAGCAGGACGATGGCCTCACGGGCGGCTTTGGCGGCCAGGGCGGTGTGGGCGGGGCTGCTGAGCTGCTCCTCTCCCAGATGGGCCCAGGGCAGCCGGTCGGCGGGGTCGAACATGCCCAGCCGGAAACGGGCTTCCAGGATGCGGCGCAGGTTCACGTCGATGTCGGCCTCGGAGATAAGGCCGCGCTCGATGGCCTCGGTGAGGGATTTGTAGCTGGTGCCGCACTCCACGTCCGTGCCGGACAGGACGGCGTCGGCCGAAGCCGTTGCCGCGTCCGGATGGGTGCCGTGCTGGCGGACATTGTAAAAGTCGCCGATGGCGCCGCAGTCCGACATGACCATGCCGTCGAATCCCCACTTGTTGCGCAGGATGTCCTGCAGGAGGCGGTCGCTTCCGCAGCAGGGGTCTCCCTCATAGCGCTGGTAGGCGCACATCACTTCCTGCACGTTGCCCTCTTTCACGATGGTGCGGAAGGCGGGCAGGTAGGTCTCCCACAGGTCCCGCATGGATACGGACACGTCGAAGCGGTGCCTGTCGGCCTCCGGTCCGCTGTGCACGGCGAAGTGCTTGGCGCAGGAGTGCAGCTTGAAATACTTCTTGTCTGTCCCTTGCATGGCCTTCACAGTCTGGGTGCCCATCACGGCATTCAGGTAGGGGTCTTCGCCGGGGGTCTCCTGGCCGCGTCCCCAGCGGGGGTCCCGGAAAATGTTCACGTTGGGGCACCAGAAGCTGAGGCCGTTGTGCCAGATGCCGCCGCTGGGTTCGGTCACGCCCATCTGGTTGTGGTCTGTGGTGTTCCACACGGCGCGGGCTTCGTCAGAGACGGCGGTGTAAATCTCATATTGCTGGGGTGCGTCAAAGGTGGCGCCCAGGGCGATGACCTGGGGGAACACGGTGACATCGTCGTAGCAGATGCCGTGGCAGGCCTCGTTCCACCAGTTGTAGGCGGGGATGCCCAGCCGGTCCACCGATACGGAGCCGTTCATCATCAGGCCGATCTTCTCCTGCGGGGTGAGCAGCGACAGGAGGTTGTCCACGCGCTTGTCAACGGAAAGGCGCGGATTCTGGAAAGGATACTCGTAGCTGGCCGTGTCACATGCGGCGCAGAGCATGGCCAGGGCAAACAGGCCCAGGACGGGGGCTAAAATGGATTTTTTCATATTGAACCGGCTTAAACACTGGTAACAAAGATAAACATTTAGGCCTTTTCTTGTACGCGCGTGCAGCAAGATGGTTCAATAATAAACAATTATGACTTATCCGTGAAAACGGCCGGCCGTGCATCAGTCGCCGGTGTTGTGCTCTTGTTTTAGTTTTGCCCGTTGCCAATCCTCTCTTTTTTTATCGCGGAGGATTCCTTATCTTTACGGAACCAAATATTAATAGCATGAAACTCAGCACCTGCCTCCTTTCCCTGGCCTTGGCCGCCGCCCTCTGCGGCTGTGCGCAGAAAGCCGCTCCCCTGAAAACCTGCATTTTCCCGGGAGACTATCCGGATCCCAGCATCGTACGGGACGGAAACGATTTCTATATGACGCATTCCTCGTTCACGTATTTCCCGGCTCTGCTGGTGTGGCATTCCACGGACCTGGTGCACTGGGAGCCCATTTCGAGGGCGGTAGAGGACGGCGACTATTCCATCTACGCCCCGGATATCTGCAAGGTGGACGGTAAATTCTACATCTACTATCCCACAAGCCGCGGGGAGAATTACGTGGTTACGGCCGATGACCCCCGGGGGCCCTGGAGCGCTCCGGTGAAACTGGACGTGGGCGGTATCGATCCGGGCCATGTTGTGGCCGAAGACGGGCAGCGCTATCTCTATACCAACAACGGCTATGTTACACCGCTCACCCCCGACGGCCTGGCCGCGGGAGGAAGGCCGAAGAAGGTCTATGACGGCTGGGAGTTCCCTTCCGACTGGAAGACAGAAGGGATGTGGCTGGAGAGCCCCAAACTCTTCAAGCGGGGAGACTGGTTCTATCTGATCAGCGCCGAGGGCGGAACCGCCGGCCCCGAAACCAGCCACATGGTTGTGGCGGCCCGGAGCAAATCGGCCCTGGGCCCGTGGGAAAACAGCCCGTACAACCCCATGGTGCACACATACAGCGCCAGCGAGGCCTGGTGGTCCAAGGGCCACGGAACCCTGGTGGATGACGCAAAAGGCAACTGGTACGTGGTGTATCACGCTTACCGCAACGGTTTCCATACGCTGGGCCGCAGCACAATCATCGAAAGCGTGGAATGGACCCGGGACGGTTGGCCGGTCCTGGCCGAACCGGACGGCGCCAAGTGGGAGCAGGATGGCCTGCAGGGTGACTACAGCTATCTCCGGGACTATGCCAACCCGCTGCTCTGGGCCCGCTGGCAGCCGGGTTTTGCAGGCGGCACCCTGATGACAACCACGGCCGTGGACGCCTCTTATGAGATTACAGCCAGCTTTACCGTGCCCGAAGGCGGCAGCGCCGGCTTGTACCTTTTCTACAACGAGGCGGCCCATTTCGGCCTTTCCTGCACAGACGCGGCCTTCTCCCTCCGTATCCGCAACCAGCGCAATTCCGCCACCCTGTGGAAGAAAGTGGCGGGCGGGGAGTGGACCTTGCTGCCCGGGAATGAAATGTCGGACGTGGACGTCTCCGGTATGCATCACAACAACTTCAGCGGTTTCTTCGCCCTCCGTCCCGCCTATCTGCTTTCAGGCGGCGCGCAGCTTGAATCTTTCGAATACAAGCCGTTATAGAAAAAAGTTTTTTTGGGAATCTCCTTTTTTTCGTATATTTGGAGCCTAACCACCTCTTTGGACTTCAATGCCCAAACCGCGCGACTTCATACCCAGGACTTTATCTGCCAGAATAATCCTGCAGACAGTCTTTGCGATATCCCTGCTCCTGATACCTACAGTCCTTGCAATGGTTATTGGGACGCGGCTGATTATGAGGGAGGAAGTGGGACGGCAGATAGACCAGGCCCTTGACGGCATCGCTTACAGGATAGACAACACGTTCCTGGGTGTGGAACAGACCGCTGCAATACTCCAGAAGGATATTCCGAACTATCTGGACCATCCGCAGGAGCTGAACAAGCTGTGTCTGAAAGCGCTGGAGGTGAACCCGTCCATCAGCGGTTGCGCCATCGCCCTGAATCCTGAGCATTACACATTGAATGGCAAGCCTTTCATGGCCTATATCCACAGGGCCGGTGGAGGCATCTCCTCTGCCAATAGCCGCTCCCGGCCACTGCTTTCATCCGAGACCTTCACCGCCCTGCCGTTCACGGAGCAGGCATGGTACACGAAACCCGTTCGGGAAGGGGTTCCCTCGTGGGTGGGACCGCTCAGAAATGAGGAAACGGAAGAAGAACCCCTCCTTTCTTATGACATTCCCATTGTCAAGGATGGGGTGCCCGTCGGCGTTATGGGTGTTGACATGTCTTTGAGTGTCCTCACACAGATTGCACAGAATTACAAGACATCCACACATTCTTACATTACCCTCCTGGACAGGGAAGGCTCTTACATCGTCAATCCCGACAGCACGCGGCTCCTGCACATCAGCGGCCTGGCCCAACTGCGGGATGCCGAGAATCCGTCTGTCATGGAGGCGCTTCAGGAAATGATCGAGGGAAAATCCGGGAGACGGGCATTTACGCTGGATTCCACACGTTACCTCATGGCTTATAAGCCTTTCCGGCAGTCGGTCTATCCCCGTCGGCACGTGGGAGACCTGGGGTGGAGCATCGCCGTTTTTTATCCGGAAAAGGAATTATATACCGAATTCGATCCGGGATATCGTCTGTCTATCCTCATGATTGTTGTCAGCCTGCTGCTTCTTGTTGTGGGGGCCGCCATAATCGCACATGTGAGCCTGCGTCCGCTTAGGAGACTGATGCGCGTGACGCAAATCATCTCCAAGGGCAATTACAGGCTGCCGGGGTTTGAGACATCACGCACAGACGAAGTCGGGCGGCTTCAAACCCTGTATAACAAAATGCTGCAAGCCGTTGCAGACCATGTGGAGCAGCTGCAGAATCTCTCGGAGAAAGAAATCGCGTACCAGGATGCACTGGCCCAGACATACGCGAAGACGAAGGAAATCAAGAAGCTCAAGGCCGATTTTTTCAGCAAAATGACCCATCAGATGGTGGATGTGACGGCGGAAATCCAAGACAGCGTGGACAGCCTCTGTGAACTCGGTGCAGACATGGCCGATGAGCGGTCCGGGAAGGCGCTTGACAAGATTGAAAGGAACGGCCGCCGGGTGACGGAAATCCTGAACGACCTGTTGAATCTGAAAAGCTGGGACGGCCATGAATAAACTGACCAAACATATCCAGCAGTCGCTCCCGACGAAGATCAGCCTCAACATGTTCTTCGTCGCTGTCGTCGTTTTTGTGCTGGTTAATGGTGTTTTCATGGTATTGTCCCGGACTCATTTCCACAACACGGCCATGGACAACGCTTCGGAGGCCCTGAGCACGGCCGTCGCCCGGGCCGAGCGCTATATGAATGCGGTGGAAACTGTCACCGACGTAACCGCCTGTATGATAGAAGACGATTTCTGTCCCGACTCCCTGGCGGCGTACTCCAGGAGCGTTCTCCAAAGGAGCAGTTTTGTCTCGGGTTGCTCCATTTCTGCCCGGCCGGACCTGTTCCCGGAACAGGGCCGCTTTTATTCCGCCAGGACGGTCCGTAAGGGGGATGTTGTCAATACCACCATAGAGGACGGAAACGAATACTTCAACCGTGAGCGGTACAACAAAGCTTCCGCTTCGGGACGCGCCGTGTGGGTGGATCATTTTACCGATGACCAGGCGCGCTCGCTTTCTGCCGATTCCATGATCGCCTCCTACTGCCGCCCGCTGTATGACCGGGAGGAGCGGCTTGTCGGGGTTATCTCCGCAGACATGTCCCTGATGGATTTTTCAAAGGCCGTTTCTTCCATCAAACCGTATCCGAATTCGTATCTCATAATACTGGGACAGGACGGCCGTTTCTATGCGCACCGGGACACCTCGAAGATTGTCAGAAAAACCATCTTCGACCTCACGAACGGCCGTTATTACCCCGATAAACTTGCCCTGGGATACGAAATGACTGCGGGACGCAGCGGAAGGATGCACGCCGACGTTGGAGGCGTTAAATGCCTGATTTGCTACCGGCCTGTTCCCGGAACAAACTGGAGCGCCGCGCTCATCAGCCCCGAGCGCGACGTCTTGCGCGGATATCGGCGTCTGAGTTCAAGCATCCTGATTGTCATTGCGTTGGGCCTGCTTGTTATTTTTTTCATTTGCGGGAGAACCGTGGCCCAAGCCTTCGCCCCTGTGAAACTGCTGGAAGAACAGACACAGCGCATTGCCGATGGCGACTACTCTACCGTGATTGAGCGTAGCAATGAAAACAGCGTCGTGGGCAATCTGCAGAACAGCTTTGCCCAAATGCAGGAGACGCTCAACAGTCACATCCGGACGCTTAATTCCGCCATCGATTCGTCGGCAAGGCGCAACGAGGAGCTTCAGAAAGCGAATTCCGCCCTGGAGGAGGCAATGAGCCGCCAGGGTGAGTTCGTCTCAAACATGACTCACCAGATCCGGACGCCCCTGAATCTGATCATCGGCTTTTCCCAGCTTCTGCGGGAAACCGGCGAGAGCATGTCCGCCGAAGAAAAACAGTCACTCCTGCATGTGATCGACTACCATACGATGATTCTGTGCCGCATGTCCCTCATGCTGTATGACAGTTCAGACCGTGGATACCATGATGAGATGGTGAGCCTCAGTTATGACAATGTCTCCTGCAACGAGGTGGCCAGGGAATGTGTCGGGTACACCAAACGCTATTTCCCCGGCGTTTCCGTTAAACTGGAAACTTCCCTTGACGATTCTTTCACCATCGTTACCGACCGTCTTTACCTCATGCGGAGCATCCGCGAGATCCTGTATAATTCGGCCAAATACTCTGACGGCAAAAACATTTCCCTTCGCGTGAAGGCCGGCCGGGGCACGGTCCAGTATATCTTTGAAGATACCGGGCCCGGGATTTCCCCCGCCTATCAAAAACATATTTTCACCCCCTTCTACAAATCTGACAGCCTTTCAGAAGGCCTGGGTGTAGGACTTCCGCTGACAAAACGGCACGTAATCCTGCTTGGCGGCAGCCTTGAGCTGGATCCCGACTATCACCGGGGATGCAGGTTTGTCATGGCCTTTCCCGTTGAAAACCGGAATGATTGACGCAAAAAAAGAGGGCAACTTTTGGAGTTACCCTCTTGGAGCGGAAAACGAGACTCGAACTCGCGACCCCGACCTTGGCAAGGTCGTGCTCTACCAACTGAGCTATTTCCGCAGTATTTGAAAGAACTTCCCGTTGGACGGGATTGCAAAGGTACGCCTTTTTTTGGAACTTGCAAAGGATTTCTGAATTTTTTTTGAAAAATTGCCTAATCGTGAAGAATTGCGTGGGTTTTTTGTAACTTTGCAGGTTATGATTAAAATGAACTTATACAAACTCCCGGGACAGTTTGTCCTCTTGCTTACGCTCTTGATAGCGGTCTCATGCGGGCAGCGTGCCTTTACGGCGGCGGAGCGGCAGATCATAGACCGTTCTGCGGATGTGATGTATGTGACGGTGATCGGCGCAGACAGTGCCGTTCTCCGGACTCCCAGTGCGGACCTGAGCCGGGCAGAGCTTTCGTCGGAAAGGCTCAAGGCCCTGATGGATAAGATGTTATCTACCGTCACGTCTCCTCAGCAAGACGGTGTAGGTATTGCCGCGCCGCAGGTGGGCATAGACAAACGGGTAATCTGGGTGCAGCGTTTCGACAAACCCGGAGAACCCTTCGAGTGCTACTTGAATCCGCATCTGGACAGCCTGTGGGGAGAAGTGACCCACGGGCCGGAAGGCTGCCTTTCCGTACCGCCCATGCGGGGCTATGTTCCCCGCTATTCGGCCGTAAGAGTCTCCTATATCGCCCCGGACACCCTGGAACCCAGGACGGAAACGGTAGAAGGCTACACGGCCATCATCTTCCAGCACGAATGCGACCATCTGGACGGCACCTTGTATATAGACAAGGCCGACACCCTCTTCCGCCACGACGCCTGGGTGGCGGAGCGGGCCGGATTCGACTACACCCGCCCCGCGTGGTGGCCTCTGGACGACCATCGTCCATCGAAAGACATCAAAACAAATTAAATCCATAGTATCATGAAAAAGATTATTTCCTTAGCATTGTGCGGCGCCCTTCTGGTGGGCTGCGGTATGTCCAAAACAGGTTCCGGCGCATTGATCGGATCGGGGGCGGGTGCTGCCCTGGGCGCCGGTATCGGCTATCTGCTGGGCGGTGACGGCCAGAGTGCCGCCATCGGTGCGGCCGTGGGTACGGCCCTGGGTGCCGGAACCGGCACGGTCATCGGCAAGAAGATGGACGAGAAAGCCGCCCAGCTGAAAGAGCTGGAGAATGCGCAGGTAGAAACCGTGACGGACGTGAACGGCCTCAAGGCCATCAAGGTCACCTTCGACAGCGGCATCCTGTTCGACTTCAACAAATCTACCCTGAAACCGGCCGCCCAGGCCCAGCTGGACAAGTTCGCCGCCGAGATGTCCGACATGCCGGAGACCAATTTCACCATCTACGGCCACACGGACAACGTGGGCAGCGAAAAAGCCAACGAGAAGGTGTCGGCCCAGCGTGCCGAATCCGTAGAGAAATACCTTCGCACCAAGGGCATCGCCAAGGACCGCATGACTGCAGAGGGCCTGTCCTTCAATTTCCCCGTAGCCGACAACAGCACGGAGGCCGGACGCGCCCAGAACCGTCGCGTAGAAATTTACATTTCCGCCAACGAGGAAATGGTCAAGGAAGCAGAGAACGGAACGTTGCAGTAGGATATGGCCTGGACGAAAGATTCGAATATTCTTCTTGCCAGTGAGGCATTTCCGCCCGTGATGGACGGCGTTGCCGTGTGCGCGCAGAATTACGCTTACTGGATGCAGAAAAAGGTGGGCGGCGTGAGTGTAATCACCCCCAATGTCTATGGGACAGACTACAAGGTAAATGACTATGAAGTGCTTGATTACCTGTCTGTTCCGGTTCCTTTCAGGCATCCTTACGTAACGGGAGTGGCGCAGATAGACCCGGTGTTCATGACCAAACTGTCCAAACGGAAGTTCAAGATTGTACACGCCCATTCTCCCTTCACATCCGGGCGGGTGGCGGCCCAGGTGGCCAAGTCGCAGGGGATTCCCCTGGTGGCCACCTTCCACTCCAAGTTCCGCGACGACTACGCCAAGATCATCCCTTCAGAGTTCGTGGTAGACCAGATGCTCAAGGTTACCATGGAGTTTTTCGACCGGGCCGACGAGGTGTGGGTGCCGCAGGAATCCGTGGTGGAGGTTATCCGCGAGTATGGCTATAAAGGCCCCGTGGAAGTGGTGGAGAACGGGTCGGACCTGGTGGCGGACTATCCGGACAGCTATTTCGCCAATGCCCGGAAAGCCCTGGGCATTGCTCCCGAAGAGTTCGTGTGCCTGTTTGTGGGTCAGCATATCTGGCAGAAGAACGTCCGCTTTGTGATAGAGGGTCTGGAAAAAGTCAAGGACCTGAAATTCAGGATGTTCTTTGTGGGAACAGGTTATGCGGCGGAGGAGATGAAACAACTGGTGAAAGAGAAGGGGCTGGAAGACAAGGTCACCTTTACCGGGATGCTCACCAACCGGGACGAGATTACCCGCTACTATGCCGCGGCCGATCTGTTCCTGTTCCCCTCGCTGTACGACAACGCCCCGCTGGTGGTGCGTGAGGCGGCCGCCCTGCACACCCCGTCCATCATGATAGACGAGTCCACCGCCGCCACCATCATCAAGGACAATGAAAACGGATTCCTGGTTCCCAACAACCTGGACACCTTTGCGGCACGGCTCAGGGAACTCATCGGCCAGCCGGAACGGGTACACAAGGTGGGTATCACCGCCTCCCGCAGCATCGTTCGCTCTTGGGAAGATGTGGTGGAAGAGGTCCTGGACCGTTACAACCGGCTCATTGCCAAGAAAACCCAGATTGTGGTGGGTTAGCAGGAAATTAAAAAGTTACCCGCCAACTGAAATTCGGAAGGGCTGGAAGGAGAGCAATCTCTTTCCAGTCTTTCAGTTTTCATCGTCATACAAAATAGGAGTTTTTTTTGTCAGAATGATTTGCTATATTCGCATCAATCATTCATTCCCTTATTTATGAAGAAGTTCGTTACAATTCTTGCCTTCGCAATCTTGAGCATGTCTGCATTCAGCCAGCAGCCCCAAAAGGTGACCAAGGCCAATTACGACCTGGCAGAACGCTTCTCGGCCAAGAAGGTGGGCCAGATGGTGTATTCCACCCGCATCACGCCCAACTGGTTCCGCGACAGCGACCGCTTCTGGTACAGCTGGCGCACGGCCCAGGGCACCCGCTATTACATCGTGGATGCCGCCACGGGCGCCAAGAAGGAAGTGTTCGACATGGCCTGGCTGGCCCGGGAACTCACTGAGATTACGCGGGACCCGTACGACGCCCAGCACATTCCCCTGAACCTGGAACTCAAAGACGACAAGGTGTTCCAGTGGGATATGGATTCCAAGACGGAAAAGCGGGATTCGGCCGGCAACACCACAGGCAAATTCGTCAAGTACAGGTTCTACTATGACATTGACTCGCAAAAGCTTACCTACGACACAGAGGAGCACGAACGGGAATATCCCATGTGGGCCAACGTGTCACCGGACGGCAGTGTGGGCGTGTACCTGAAAAACTACAACCTGTACATCATGGACCGGGAGAACATGAAAAAAGCCGCCAAGGATCCCAAAGACTCCACCATCGTGGAGCGCAAGCTCACCAAAGACGGCACCAAGGACCTTTCCTGGTCGGGCGACAGCTATACCGGAGACACGGAGACGGACACCACCGCCCGCCGCAGGGCCCCCATCCAGTGGGCGCCGGACGGCAAGCACTTCGCCATGATCCGCTGGGACATGACCAAAATCAAGAACCTTTGGGTAATCAATTCCCTGGCCAAGCCCCGCCCGGAGCTGGAAAGCTATCATTACCAGATGCCGGGTGAGCCCGGGCCCAAGGGCACGCTGTATATCCTGGACACCGACGGCAACGTGAAAAGCGTGGCCTGGGAAGCCTTCAAGGACCAGGACGGGGATATCCTGTCCGCTCCCCGCAAGGTCAAGGACCGCTATCTGGACTACTATGGCGGCCGATGGATGGGCGGCGACGACTATTTTTACCTGATCCGCCGCAGCCGTGACCTCAAACGCACGGACCTGTGCCGGGTGGACCTGGACGCCGACAGCACCCATACCCTTATCGCCGAGCGCATGAACACCTACATCGAAACCCGCAATCCGCACTTCCTGCCCGGCGGGGACTTCGTGTGGTGGAGCGAGCGCAACGGCTGGGCCAACGTGTATCTCTACGGGGCCGACGGCACCCTCAAGAAGAATCTCACCGAAGGCTCTTTCCACGTGGAAGACGTGCTGGGTGACGCCCCCGGCTACATTGTCGTGAGCGCCTGCGGGGTGAATCCCGGCGAGAACCCCTACCAGATGCACAACTACCGCGTTCCCCTCTCCGGCGGCGCCATGGCCCAGCTGGACATGGACGACATGGACGTGCTGGCCACCGCATCGGACAATGGGAAATACCTGGTAGCCAACTACTCCCGCGTAGATGCCAAGCCCGCCGTCTGCCTGATTGCCACATCGACAGGCAAACGCACCGCCCTGGAAGAAGCCGACTTCTCGCAGCTGCTTGCCGCCGGTTACAAGTTCCCGGAGCGCTTCAAGGTCAAGGCCGCCGACGGCGTCACGGACCTCTGGGGCGCCATGTACAAACCCTTCGACTTTGATTCTACAAAGGTCTATCCCATTGCCGACTACGTGTATCCCGGCCCGCAGGTAGAGGCCAACAACATCTCCTGGAGCTCCGGTTTCACCCGGGTGGACCGCCTGGCCCAGATCGGGATGATCGTGGTCACCGTGGGCAACCGCGGCGGCCATCCCAACCGCTCCAAGTGGTACCACAACTACGGGTACGGGAACCTGCGCGACTACGGCCTGGAAGACCAGAAATACGCCATCCAGCAGCTGGCTGCGCGCCACAAGTTCATCGACCCGGAACGCGTGGGCATCCACGGGCACTCCGGCGGCGGATTCATGTCCACCGCGGCCATCCTCCAGTATCCGGACTTCTTCAAAGTGGCCGTCTCCTGCGCCGGCAACCACGATAACAGCATCTACAACCGCTGGTGGAGCGAGCAGCACCACGGCATCCAGGAAAAGATTGCCAAGGGAGACACCACCTTCGTGTATCATATAGACACCAACCAGGAACTGGCTTCCCGCCTCAAGGGCCACCTGATGCTGGTGCACGGCGACAGGGACAACAACGTGAACCCGGCCAACACCATCCGCGTGGTGGATGCCCTGATCAAAGCCAACAAGCGCTTCGAGTTCGTGCTGCTGCCCGGCCAGCGCCATGGCTTCGGGGACATGAATGAATACTTCTTCTGGAAAATGGCCGACTGGTATTCCCGCTGGCTCATCGGCGACAAACGGGAACGTCCCGTAGATATATCCCAATTGAACAATGACTGATAAAAGAAAATTCTTTATCCTGCCTGCACTGCTCCTTCTGGCTGCAGGGTGCAACTCCTTCCGCACACAGACCTATGTGGACGGACTGGCCATGCCGCTCCGGGAGGGCAGTCAGGACTCGCTGCTTTTCGACATTTCCCTGGAATATGCCGTGAAAGGCCTTCCGGAAGACGTGATAGGCACCATGAACGGCAACATCCTCATCCTGGCCTTCGACCTGGAAGACGCACCGGGAGACATCGAGGAAACCGCCGTCCGTTACCGGGAGAACCTGGTAGACCAGTATTTCTCGGAAAATGAAAACGCCACCCTGGAACCGGGCTTCGCCACCTGGGAAGACCGCATCGGCGGCATGTTCGCCCAGCCCTACAAAGACTGGATGAACTACCAGATGGCCTATTATTCCTACCGGGGCGGCGTGCATGGCGTGCAAACGCTGACCAACCTGGTGTTCGACAGGCAGACCGGCCGCAGCCTCACGGAAGAGGACCTGCTTGCCCCCGGATATGCCGGCCCGCTGACGGCGCTGCTGTACGGCCGCATCATCGAGAACCTGGACAAAGAAGACGAATCCCTGGCGGAACTGGTTGAGAAAGACTGGGTTACCGCCAACGGAAACTTCAGCGTGGGAGCCGACGGCGTCACCTGGTACTTCCAGCCGTACGAGATCGGTCCCTATGCACTGGGGGTGGTTACCGCCACCCTTTCCTGGGAAGAACTGAAACCCCTCTTGAAACCCTGACGCCTATGGACTGGATTGTCACCGAAATTGACGGAAAGGTTGCCTCCATCGCGGCCGACTACCGGCACTTCAAGCGCATCGCTGCGGAAGTGGCCGCCCTGCCGCCGGAGTCGGTCGGCTCTGTCGGAACCCGGAAAATCTCTACGGAAGAGCTGAAAGAGGCCGCGCAGTTCCTCACCTGGGAAGACCTGCGCCTGTTCGGCTCCGATTTCCAGAAAGGGGTTTGGAAGGCCCTTTTCGACCTTTCCCACGGGGGCGGGGAGCTTCGCCTGTACAGCTACTCGGAACTGGCCGCCCTGGTAGACAATCCGCTGGGCGTACGGGCCGTGGCGCATGCCGTGGCCGTCAATCCGGTGGCCTACGTCATCCCCTGCCACCTGATTGTGCCCAAAGAATCCATGGACCGGGTGAACGACATCCTTTCGTCGGCCCTGAGAACCCTGTTCAAGGGCTCCGACGTGTATCTGCTGGACTCGATCGACGTGGGCGAGTATGCCTACGGGAAAGAGCTGAAACGGGAACTCATCAAATTACAGCTGGGCCGATGATACTGGAAGTGTGCTGCGGGAACCTGGAGAGCGTGCATGCCGCCGTTGCAGGCGGGGCGCCCCGGATAGAGCTCTGCTCTGCCTTGGAACTGGACGGCCTCACCCCGTCCTGGGAAGACTTGAAGGCGGCCCGGGCGCAATATCCGGCCCTGAAGATCCATGTGCTTATCCGCTCCCGCGCGGGGGATTTCTGCTACACGCCCGCGGAGGTTCAGGACATGTCGGCCCAGATAGAAAAGGCTCTGGAATTGGGGGCCGACGGCATTGTGCTGGGGGCCCTCACGCCCAAAGGCGATGTGGACAAAGCGGCCGTACAGGCGTGGATGGACGTGATTTCGGACTGGATGCTGGCCAAGGGACTGGAGGCGGGCGGCTGCCACTCCAGCATGGATGCTTACTTCTTCCAGGGGCTGGTCAAAAAGCCTTCCGTCACCTTTCACCGGGCCTTCGACCAGGTGCGGGACCCGTTCGGGGCCCTGGAAGAGATTATCGGCCTCGGGTGCGGACGGATTCTCACGTCCGGCCAGGCGCCGTCGGCCCTGGAAGGCGCACCGCTGATCCGGCGTCTGCGGGAGAAAGCCCGGGGGAGGATCGGCCTGCTGCCCGGCGGCGGAATCACGCCGGACAATGCCCGCGCCATCCTGGATCTCACCGGCTGCGAGCAGCTGCATGCATCGGCCTCGGTCATGGAAAAGGGCCGCAAAGTCACCTCTGCAGCCCTTGTTTCAGCGATTCTGGCTTGTTAATTCCGTTTCTGCTATAAGCCGCTACCATCTGTCGTAATGGATATTCTCCGGCTTCCACTTGTCCTTGGGCTTGTCGTCGCCGGCGGGGTAGCCTACGGGAACCACGCAGAAGGAGGACACGTTCTCCGGAAGGCCAAGGGCCTCACGGGCGGTCCCCATCCGGTCTTCGTAGGGGTAGCTGGCTGTCCAGACGGCGCCAAGGCCGATAGCCTCTGCCGCAAGCAGGAGGTTCTCCGTGGCGGCGGCGCAGTCGGCCGTCCAGTTGCCGTTGGGCATGGTGACGGTTTCCCCTTCCGGCGATGTGCGGGTGATGGTGGTTTCTCCGCAGACCACGATCACTACCGGAGCCTGGGCGATCATGCCGCCGCGGGGGCCGGCCAGCTTATCCTTGACGGCCTGGTCGCGGACCACAACAAAGCGCCAGGGCTGCATGTTCATGCCGGTGGGGGCGGCCATGGCGGCCTTCAGGAGGGTTTCCACCTGGGCTTCGGTAACGGGCTGGTCCGTGTAGGAGCGGACACTCTTGCGGCTCATGATCACATCCAGGGCCGACGGCTCGCTGCTGGCGGGGGCCTGCCCGCAGGCGGCGGCGCACACCACTGCCGCTGCCAAGACAAATTTAGCTAAGTGTTTCATTCTGTTTTTATTTTTTGCAAAAATACACATTTTTACACAAAAATGATAACGCCGTCATTTCCGGGCAAAAATGCGGGATGTCGGTCAAAGAAAATGGTTGTTGACGAAAAAATAACTAACTTAGCATCCTAATGAGAACAATTTGTACTGTTTTGGCCTTTTTGGCAGGCCTCGCCGCCGCGGCCCAGCCCGCAGGACGGGAAAAATGGAACGACAACTGGTCTTTCACCAAGGACGGTGTCTCGCGTACGCTGAATCTCCCGCACGACTGGGGCGTGGAGGCTCCCTTTGCGCAGGAGAACCCCGGCGAAACCGGAAAGCTTCCCTGGTGGGGGCAGGCTACATATAGTAAAGACCTCACAATCAATGCCGATGACCTGAAAAAGGACATCCGCCTGGAGGTGGACGGCGCCTTTTCCAACGCCAAGGTCTATGTGAACGGCCGCGAGGCCGGCGGCTGGCCTTACGGCTACGCCTCCTGGGCGGTGGATTTGAACACCTGCCTGAAAGAAGGGACCAACCGCATTGAAATCAAGCTGGACAACAAGCCGGAGAGTTCCCGCTGGTATCCCGGCGGCGGCATCTACCGCAACGTCTGGATCACCCGTACGGAAAAGACGTCCGTAGCGCATTGGGGAACCTATGTCACGGCAAGGCTCAGCGGCAACGCGGCAACGGTGATCCAGCAGGTAACCGTGAAAACGGACAAGCCCCAGATTGCCACAATCTCCACCCGCATCCTGTACAAGGAAGAGCAGCCGGGCCGCATCGTAGAGCACGTGGTAGCGGAAACCCGCTCGGTGGCGGAAATCTACGACGGCCGTACCGTGTACCAGGACTTCCGCCTGGAAAACCCGCGTCTGTGGTCTCCGGACAATCCCCGGATGTATATAGCCCGCACCGTAATCCAGGCCGAAGACGGCACGCAGGACCGCTACGAGACCCCCTTCGGCATACGGACGGCGGAGTTCAAGGCCGACGGTTTTTACCTCAACGGCAAAAAGACCTTCCTGAAGGGCGTTTGCCTGCATCACGATGCGGGAGCCCTGGGAGCGGTCTGGAACGACGACGCCTGGGTGCGCCGCCTGGAAATGCTTAAGCGGATGGGCTGCAACGCCATCCGTACCAGCCACAACCCGCCCGCACCGGAACTGCTGGACCTTTGCGACCGCATGGGCTTCCTGGTACTGGACGAGCTCACGGACACCTGGACGGTGCCCAAGAAAGCAAACGGCTATGCCACCCTTTTTGAGGAGTGGGTAGAGAAAGACTTGGTGGCCATGATCCGCCGGGACCGCAACCACCCGAGCGTGATTGCCTGGAGCATCGGCAACGAGTGCGGGGAACAGGGAGACAAGGACAAGTGGTGGATTCCCCAGATGCTCACGGACATCTGCCACCGCGAGGATCCCACCCGTCCCACCACCGCCGGAAACGACAACCCTTGGGCGGCCACCCAGCCCTATGCCGCCACCCTGGACGTATATGGCTTCAATTACAAGCCGCATCTGTATCAAGAGTTCCGGGACGCCCATCCCGGGCAGCCTTTCTACGGCTCTGAAACGGCCTCCTGCATCTCTACAAGGGGATTTTACCGCTTCCCGGTAGAGGAGGAAAAAGGCAAGGGCTGGACCATGGACAGCCCCTTCCAGGTGAGTTCCTATGACCTTTACGCCCCCGGCTGGGCCTCCAAGCCGGATTATGAGTGGGAGTTCGAAGACCAGGTTCCGGAGTGCGCCGGCGAGTTTGTCTGGACAGGCTACGATTACCTGGGAGAGCCCACCCCCTTCAACATGGACCCTTCCGTCCTTACCAATTTCCATACGGACGAGGAACGGGAAGCGTTCAAGAAGATGGTCGCCGGTTGGGGCCAGACCATCGCGGAGGTGCCGCTTCCCTCGCGGAGCAGCTACTTCGGCATCATGGACCTGGCCGGATTCCCCAAAGACCGCTTCTGGCTCTATCAAAGCCGATGGGCTCCGCAGGTGCCCATGGCCCACATCCTTCCCCATTGGACCTGGCCCGGCAGGGAAGGGCAGGTGACGCCGGTGCACGTGTATTCGTCGGCCGACGAAGCGGAACTTTTCGTAAACGGCCGCTCCCAGGGCAGAATCCGCAAGCAGGGGTATCGCTTTGTCTGGGGCGATGTCGTGTACACCCCCGGCACGGTAGAGGTTGTCACGTATAAAAACGGCCGGGAATGGGCCCGCGACGCAGTGCATACGGCAGGAAAGGCCGCCAAGCTGCAAGCCGTTGTAGATTATGAGGGCAAGGAACTCGTTTATGTGAACGCCGACGTTCTGGACCGCTCCGGCCATCTGGTCCCGGATGCAGACAACGAACTCTCGTTCAGCGTCAAGGGCCCCGCACAGATTGTGGCCACCGACGCCGGAGACCCTACCTCCCACGTGCCTTTCTACAGCCCTGTACTTCCTGCTTTCCATGGGAAGGCGTCGGTCATCGTGCGCCGCACCGGAGCGGGTGCCATTACGCTCACCGTCAAGTCCAAAGGACTGAAATCTGCCGATATTATTTTTTAATCGATATGAAAAAACTTATTCTCATTGCATTCTCGCTGCTGTCTTTATCAGCGGCGGCGCAGCCTCTCGGCGGCATCCTGGACCGTTTTAACGAGCCTGGAAAAGGCCGCACGGTATTTGTTTCCAAAGGGCACTGGTCCTGGGGCATCGCCGGCGGATACCGCAGCTTTGCCGCAGCCGGTGAAGGCGTAGGCGACGGCTATTCCATCCTGTCACTGCTGAATATCGGCGACGGGTACCTGAAAATGTACAATGTGTCGCCCAATTTCTCCTATTTCGTGGCCGACGACCTGTCGCTGGGCCTTTCCCTGGATTACAGCGGCTACGCCGTGGATACAGACCTCCGGCTGGATTTCCGCAATATCTTCGACCTTGAAGGCATCAAGGACGGCATCGAAGACCCGGATGAGCAGGAATCGATGGATGAAATGGCATCTATGCTGAATGTCCAGATATCCGGCCGCCACATGCTCCGCAATGCCTGGGGCGGTTCCTTCAAGCTGCGCAAGTACCTCTCCTTCTTCGGCAGCAAGACCTTTGCCGTATTTGGTGAAGCCCGCCTGTACGGGAGCTACGGGCAGATCGAGTCCTGCCCGATCGACAGGGATGGCATTTATGTAATGGGAAAAGCCCGTACCTCGCGGGCCATCGCTGCCGGGCTCAAGCTGGGCGGCGGCCTGTGCGTGCGGCTCCGTGACAACAGCGCATTCACCATCAGCATCCCGCTTGTGGGGGCAACCTACCAATATACCATGCAGCACAAGCAGAACACCGGCAACAACGCCCACATGGCCAGCTTCAATATTTCCCGTGAACTGGATTACCTGGCCCTCCAGGTGGGCTACACCCACTTTATCGGCCCCAAAAAACGGAGGTAGGAGATTTGCAGCACTGCCTTCATTGGCGACAAAGAATACTGCCGCTGTCTCAGGTTTGAGGCGGCGGCAGTTTATCTGTCATCCAGGCAAGCCGGGCTCCGGACAGGGGCGCTCACATTTTCTTCCCAAAATGGAGACGTATTTCCGGACAGTGTGTGTTATATGTGTAGAAAGAATTAAAAAAGTAGTAGCCATGAAACCTTATTATTTGCTTTTCCTGCTGGCCTTTTTACCCGCCTGTGCCAAGTATTCGCACTCCGTGGAGTTAACCCATACAGGCTGTGCAACCCAGACAAAGGCCTGGTGGGACGGTGGTCCTTCTTCGGAGCTTATTCTGGAATACACGCCGGACGGGTTGGCTGTAACCCGGACTAACGCGCGGATGAACTGCTCTATCAAAGATGGCGGTATTTCCTGCGATGTGTCCGTGTCGGGGGACGGAATCCATTATCGTGTCTATGAGACAGACGGTCCCACTGCCAATTGCTTATGCTTGGTAGAGCTGATGACTTCCACCGTGACCGGCCTGCAGGAGGACCGGGAATATGTGTTGTATTATGCATGTGGCTATGGGGGAGGCTTCTTTGTCCCCATCAACTTCCGCTATCACAAGGGCCTGAGAATGGTCCTGGATGCGGCACAGTACCGGGATGACACGACGATAATAAACCAGGAATAAACATCCCGAAAGGTATTGTGTATTTGTCTTTTCGGCTCCTTATAAGTATCTTTACGCTATTACACAGTCTTGTGAATGTATAAAGAGCTTAACGAGCAGGAACTGGCAGGATATTGCTGTGAAAAAGATCCCAAAGCAGAGGAAGAGCTGTATAAAAGATATGCAGCAAGGGTTTATACACTTTGCCGGCGGTACATGTCCAATGACGACGATGCCGCGGATCTGATGCAGGATACGCTCTTGCAGGCGCTTGGGAAGATGCAGACATACACGTACAGAGGGGAGGGTTCTCTGGGCGCATGGATTAACAGGATCGCTGTGAACAAGGCAGTCAGTCTGATAAAACAGCGGAAGCGCAGGACTTTGTTGTTGGAACAGTGGGGAAGGGAGACAAGCGTGGAGCCATCTCCGGAAGAAGTGGAGAAGATACCGGAAGAAAAACTGTTGGCATGGATTTCCGGCCTGCCGGATGTGCGCAGGGCCGTTTTCAACATGTATTGTTTAGACGGTTACTCGCATAGGGAGATAGCCGATGAGCTGGGAATCAGCGAGAAAGGGTCGGCGAGCATGTTAACCAGAGCCAGGAAGCAATTGAAGCGGGAGATTGTCCGATATTTAAAAGAAAAGCAGCCGTGAAAAAATGGGAAGACATAGTCAAAGATAAGCTGGAGGCGTACGAAAGTCCCCTTCCGGAGGGCTCTTTGGAGGCGTTTCTGGCTCGCGGCAAAAAAGTCTCTGCGGCACCGGCCCCAAAGCGAGTCCTGCTGCCCTGGCTGCTGATTCCTGCCGTTGCCGCCGGCCTTGCCGCATGGTTTATCTTTCGGCCCGGCCCTTCAAAAGCGCCTGCCCCACAAGACATTAGTCCGAGGAACGCTGTCGCCCTGGTTACGGACTCTATCCCTCCTGCCATCCCCGTTCAGGCACCGCCCCCTATTCCCGGGACGGTGAAACCTAAAGCGGTCCGGCCGGCGGCTGCGGTGCAAACCCGGGAGGATGGACATGTGAATGATTCAGGGGAAGAAACAACTGTCCCCGAAATACCCGAAATACAAGGGCCGGATAATCCCGAGGAAGCCGTCGCGGTCATTCCTGACATCCCGGAATCATCGCCCTTTGTTCCCCGGGCTATTGTCAGGAAGCCTCATGTAATCAAAGTGGGCCCTGCCGCAGGAATTGTCGCCGGCAGTGGTCTGCTGGCCGCCCTGGCAGCGTCTTCGGTCAAATCTTCAACGTCGGCACACAATGCCGTGGGACCGTTTGATTCACCCAACGGTTCAATAGACTTTCCGTTTCTCCCGGGCGATGCGCTCACGGGATATAGCCACAGGTTCCCTGTCAGGGGCGGCGTTTCACTGGAGATTCCTGTCTCGGAAAGGCTCAGCATCACATCCGGCCTGGACTACAGTTTCTACTCTTCCACTTTTACCTACGCGCAGGCCGGTACAAAAGAACAGGCAGTCCATTATCTGGACGTACCCTTGCGCCTGGACTGGACCATCGCGTCCAACCGCTGGTTACGGGTATATGCCGGAAGCGGAGCGGCCGCCAGTTTCTGCGTAGGGGCTACATGGGCGGGAAACCCCAAGGACAGGGACGGTGTCCATTTTTCCCTGACGGGCGCCGGAGGGATACAGTTTAACCTCTCCAGGCATGTCGGCCTTTATGTGGAGCCGGCGCTCAGTTGGACTGTTCCGTCCGGCCGGCAGGTGCTGCAGACTTGGCGCAGTGACCATCCGCTCATGTTCTCCCTGGCGGGAGGATTGCGGATCCGTCTGCGGAATCCGTAAGCCGGTCCTGTTCAAAACTTTGTTAATTAAAATATTTTTCTTATCTTTGCAGCCCATTTTGCGGGGACATAAGCCCTTCAGAATGGGTTGTAACTTTAATTTATTTATTAACAAACATTTATGCCTACAATTCAACAACTTGTCCGTAAAGGACGCGAGCAGCTCGAGGTAAAGAGCAAGTCTCGTGCGTTGGATGCTTGCCCTCAGAAGCGTGGCGTGTGTCTTCGTGTTTACACGACGACCCCTAAAAAGCCGAACTCCGCTATGCGTAAGGTAGCCCGTGTTCGTCTTTCCAACGCCAAAGAGGTCAACGCCTACATCCCGGGCGAAGGCCACAACCTCCAGGAACACAGCATCGTGCTGGTCCGCGGCGGTCGTGTAAAGG
>CAMHST010000029.1 GCA_946187865.1 uncultured Bacteroidales bacterium | reverse complement strand
CAGGGCGAGCGCCCCATGGCCAAGGACAACAAGCAGATCGGCATCTTCCACCTGGACGGCATCGCTCCCGCTCCGCGCGGCGTGCCCCAGATCGAGGTGACCTTCGATATCGATGCCAACGGTATCCTCAATGTGAGCGCCGTTGACAAGGCTACCGGCAAGGAGCAGCACATCCGCATCGAGGCCTCCAGCGGCCTTTCCGACGCCGAAATCCAGCGCATGCGTGACGAGGCCAAGGCCAACGAGGCCGCCGACAAGGCAGAGAAGGAGCGCATCGACAAGATCAACAACGCCGACGCCCTCACCTTCCAGGCCGAGAAATTCCTGAAGGAGAACGGCGACAAGGTCCCTGCCGACGTCAAGAGCGAAGTGGAACAGAACTGCAACCTCCTGAAGGAAGCTGTGAAGGCCCAGAACATAGCCGATATCGACCGCTACTCCGAGGCCCTGAACAAAGCCTTCGAGAAGATGTACCAGGCCGGCCAGCAGGCCGGTGGCCCTCAAGGCGGCCCTCAGGGACCGTTCCAGGGTGGCCCTCAGGGTCCGTTCCAGGGTGGCCCTCAAGGTCCGTTCGGCGGCGGCCCTCAGCCCGGCCCTCAGGACCAGGGTCCCGATGAGCAGTAATAACCGCTGTGCCTGCAAAAAGGCTTGAAAGTGACGGCGCCGAAGTCTTCGTTGACCTCGGCGCCGTCATTTTTGTGCGAAAATGCGGGCAGGCTGTTCTGGGAGCCCATCGATAATAATAAGCAACCCTTTCATTTTAAACTATTTATATCTATATTTGCGGATGCTATGACGTTGTTCCGCAAGTTGTTGCTGCTGGCGTTTCTCCAGCTGTTGTACAATCAGTCGTCCGCTCAGGGAAGGCTGGTTTCGGTGGTCCGGCAGCAAACCCTTACACTGACCCAGCAGGTGGATTCGGTGATTGCGGAATTCGGCCTTAATATACGGAAACAGGATTTGTCCCGGGCGGTGAGCCTGCTTAAATACGTAGGACGTGACGTCCATTGCGTTGCCTTGAGCTACCGTACGCAGGACCCTTCCGGCAGGGAGGTCCTGGCCTCCGGCCTTTTTTCCTATCCGGAGAAAGGCCCTTTCCGCGGAGCGGTGGAAATGCTGCCATACAGCCGGCAGAAGTCTATGTGCGGGTCGGTCAGGCTCTACAGCCCGGAAGTCATGACTTCCGTCCTGGGCTACGTGGTGCTGGTGCCGGACACCATCGGGTACGGAGCCAGCGGGGATCTGGATATCGCGTATCACCTTTGTGAGAATACCGCCCTGGTGGCCGCCCATTTCAGGGAAGCGGTGCAGGAATACCTTGCCACGGTCCTGGGACGGAAACTTCCCCGGAAAACCACCCTTTTCGGATACTCGCTTGGGGCCTCGGGCGCCCTGGCTCTGGCATATTATTACGCGGAGCATCCGCAATGCGACGTGAAAGTCCAGGCGCTCTGCCTGGGCGGCGGCGCTTACAATCCTTCCATCGCCCTTGATTATTCAATCAACAGGGGCGAAATGAACTATCTTCTGTACCCCGCCTTTGTCCGCAGCCTGAATACCTGGAATCATGCCGGACTGAACCCGTCCCGCCTGTTTTGCGGGCTTGTCCTGCGGGATTGGGAACGTGTCAGCGACGGCAGCTTGAACGCGCTCCAGATGGTAAAGACATACGGGGCGGACTTGCATGCTTATCTGCACCCGGATTTTTTCAGCGGGGAAGGGAATTCCGATATACGGCGCCTGAAGGAATGTCTCTCCGACATCGCCGTGCCTCCCCCGGGGAAATGCCCATTGCCAAGGGGGACGAAAATCGTCGTGAGACATTCCGTGGCCGACGACATTGTTCCCGTGGCGTGCTCGGACACGCTTGTGAACCGCCTGCGCCGCTTCGGCCTCCTGTATTTCCGGAGCCCTTCGGGAACGCATCATGAGACTGCGGTGCGTTCTTTCCTGGATCTGGCCCTGCTTCTGCTGTAAAGACAGCCGCCGCCCCGGCCGGGAAAAACAGCGGGCCGAAACCACCCTGGACTGATGCTCCGGCCGGCTTTCAAATCTTGCGGAAATTGCCTATCTTTGTACGATATTATACACTTAATTACAAGAAACAAGATGGGAAGAATCATATTGACAGGCGACCGTCCTACCGGCAAACTTCATCTGGGGCACTATGTGGGTTCTCTTCGCAACCGCGTCCTGCTGCAGAACGAGGGTAATTACGACCGTATGTTTGTGTTCATCGCAGACGTACAGGCCCTTACGGACAACGCAGACAACCCGGAGAAGGTGCGCCAGAACATCATAGAGGTGGCCTTGGATTACCTGTCCTGCGGCCTGGACCCGGAAAAAGTCACGCTGTTTATCCAGAGCCAGATCCCCGAGCTGCACGAGATGACGCAGTTCTTCTCCAACCTGGTCACGGTGCAGCGCCTGCAGCGCAACCCCACCGTGAAAACGGAAATGGCCCTTCGCGGCTATAACGCCGAAACCGAAGACAACAATGTGCGCGGCCTGCCGGTGGGCTTTTTCACCTATCCCATTTCCCAGGCGGCCGATATCTGCTTCTGCAAGGCCACGACGGTGCCCGTCGGGGAAGACCAGGAGCCCATGATCGAGCAGTGCCGGGAAATCGTCCGTTCCTTCAACGGCACCTACAAGTGCGATGTCCTGGTGGAACCGGAGATCCTGCTGCCTTCCAACCTGGCCTGCCGTCGGCTTCCCGGAACGGACGGAAAGGCCAAGATGTCAAAGTCCCTGGGCAATTGCATCTACCTGAGCGACGATCCTAAAACCATGGAACAGAAGGTGAAAGGCATGTTCACGGACCCCGGACACCTGCGCGTGGAAGACCCCGGCAAGGTGGAGGGCAACACCGTGTTCACCTACCTGGACGCCTTCTGCGAGGCCGACGACTTCGCCCGGTTCTGGCCGGAGTACAACAACCTGGAAGAGCTCAAGGACCACTACCGCCGCGGCGGGCTGGGCGACATGAAATGCAAGAAATTCCTGATCAACGTGCTCAACGACCGGCTGGATCCCATCCGTGCCCGCCGTCACGCTTACGAGCAGGATATCCCTGCCGTTTACGAGATTCTCAGGAAAGGCTCGGAAGCCGCCCGGGAGGTGGCCGCCCAGACCCTTCATGAAATGAAGGATGCCATGAAAATCAATTACTTCGACGATGCAGCCCTCATTGCGGAACAGGCTGTGAAATACAGCGCGAAATGAGTACGAAAAAAAGGAATTTTCCCGTACAGGGGATGGGTTGCGCCGCTTGCGTGGCCCGTGTGGAGAGTGCCCTTAAAAACGCGAAAGGCGTAAGCGGCGCCAGCGTGAGCCTGGCCTCCAACAGCGCGCTGGTGGAATACGACTCGTCCGTGACCACGCCCGGAGAACTCCGGAAGGCGGTGCAGGATGCCGGCTACGACATGCTGGTGGACGGCTCGGACGACGAGGCCGACATAGAAGCCGAAGCAGCCCGGGCAGAGGCCTATAACCGGCTTCGGACAGACACCTTCATCGCCCTGGGCCTGGCCGTCATGGTGATGGTTATCGGCATGGGTTTCAAGGATTTCCCGGGAAAGGGATTCCTGCTATGGGCCCTGGCCACGCCGGTTGTCGCCTGGTGCGGCAGGCGCTTTTTCAAGGCCGGCTTCAGCGCAGTCCGCCACGGTGCCGCCAATATGGATACGCTGGTGGCCCTTTCGGTGAGCATTTCCTATCTGTTCAGCGTCTTTAACTTGCTGTTCCCGGGGGTATGGACCTCCCGCGGACTGCAGCCGCATCTGTACTTCGAGTCTTCTACCATGATTGTGGCCTTCATCCTGTTGGGCCGCTTGCTGGAAGAGAGGGCCAAGCACAGCACCACGGCCGCCATCCGCGGCCTTATGGGCTTGCAGGCACAGGCTGTGCCGGTCCGGGTGGGGGAAGTGCTTCCCGTAAAACCCGGAGAACGCATCAGCGTGGACGGCGTGGTTCTGGACGGCGGCTCGTATGTAGACGAGAGCATGCTCACGGGAGAACCTGTGCCCGTGGTGAAGAAGGCCGGTGACAAGGTCTTTGCAGGCACCCTGAACCAGAAGGGGTTCCTGAACGTGAAGGCGGAGAAGGTGGGGCAGGATACCTTCCTTTCCTCCATCATCCGCATGGTACGGGATGCCCAGGGGTCCAAGGCCCCCATCCAGCATCTGGTAGACAAGATCGCCGCCGTTTTTGTCCCGGTGATTATCGGCATATCCGTTTTAACGCTACTGGCCTGGATTGTCTTCTCTCCCGAAGACGGCGTCACGCTGGGACTTCTGTCCATGGTGGCCGTCCTGGTGATCGCCTGTCCGTGCTCGCTGGGCCTGGCTACGCCCACGGCCATCATTGCGGGCATCGGCAACGGCGCCTCCCAGGGCATCCTGATCAAAGACGCGGAGAGCCTCCAGAGCGCCCGCCGGATCGGCGCCGTGGTCATGGACAAGACCGGTACGCTTACGGAGGGGAAGCCTTCCGTGGTGGAGTCGGCCTGGGACCCGGCCCTCGCCCAGGAGGAAGACCCGCAGCAGGCCGGACTCCGGGATGTGCTGTATTCGCTGGAGAAGATGTCGGACCATCCGCTGGCAGAGGCCGTGTGCGAGAGCCTTCGCGGCTGCGAACAGCTCCAAGTGACGGATTTCGAGGCCATTCTGGGCAAGGGCATCCACGGCAAGGTGGAAGGGGAACATTATTATGTAGGTAATCTGGAACTGCTGAAAGAGGCGCTTTCGGGCGGTATTCCCGCCGAGACCTCGCCGCTGGTGGCCGACAGCATCCATACCTGGATGGACGCAGGTTACACGGTGACCCTGCTGTTCGACCGGAAAAAAGTGTATGCGGTGCTGGCCCTGTCGGACGAGCTTCGCGTCAGCGCCGTCCAGGCCGTGCGCGTGCTGCAGGACAGCGGCCTGGAGGTGCATATGCTCACCGGTGACAACGAGGCCGCCGCAGGGCGGATCGCCCGGGAAACGGGCATCGGCCACGTCCATGCCAACGTGCTTCCCCAGGACAAGGCCCGTTATGTGGCTCACCTGCAGGCTGCCGGAAAGAAGGTGGCCATGGTGGGGGACGGAATCAACGACAGTGCCGCCCTGGCCCAGGCCGACTTGGGTATCGCCATGGGCGGGGGCTCGGATATCGCCATGAATACCGCCCAGGTGACCATCGTCTCCGGCGACCTGGGAAAAATCCGCCAGCTGATCCGCCTTTCCCGGCGGACGGTCCGGATTATCCGGGAGAACCTCTTCTGGGCCTTTTTCTACAACCTGGCCGCCGTCCCCATTGCGGCCGGTGTGCTGTATCCCTTCACGGGCTGGCTGCTGAATCCCATGATCGCTGCCGCCTGCATGGCGCTGAGCAGCATTTGCGTGGTGACCAATTCCTTGAGACTCCGTAAGTAAAACCCAATGATATGAAACGACTCCTAACTGTACTTGCACTTGCTGCCGCAGCGGCGGCCGGTGCCGCGGCGCAGAATGCCGCTCAGGAGGCGCGCCTCCTCCGTTTCCCGGCGACCAACGGCAAGGAAATCGCCTTCTCCTATGCCGGAGACCTCTGGACCGTTCCGGTCGAGGGCGGCCAGGCCCGCAGGCTCACTTCACACATCGGCTACGAGATGTTCGCCCGTTACTCCCCGGACGGGAAAACCATCGCTTTTACGGCCGAATACGACGGTAACCGCGAAGTGTACAGCATGCCCGCAGAGGGCGGCGAACCCGTCCGCCTCACGTACACATCCACCAACTCCCGCGACGACCTCGGAGACCGCATGGGCCCCAACAACATGGTGCTCGCCTGGAGTCCGGACGGCAGGAAAATCCTTTACCGCAACCGGATCGGCGACGGTTTCTCCGGCAAGCTCTGGACCGTCTCCCCGGACGGCGGCATGCCGGAAGAGATTCCGCTTCCCGAAGGCGGCTTCAGCTCCTGGAGCCCGGACGGGAAAAAGCTGGCCTACAACCGCGTCATGCGTGAGTTCCGCACCTGGAAGTATTACCGGGGCGGCATGGCCGACGATATCTGGATCTGGGACCCGAAAGCCGGCAAGGTGGAGAATGTCACCTCGAACGTGGCGCAGGACATTTTCCCGATGTGGATCGGCGACGAGATTTTCTTCGCATCGGACCGGGACATGATCATGAACCTGTTCTCCTATAACACCAAGACCAAGGAGACGGTCAAGGTGACCTCCTTCGACCAGTACGACGTGAAATTCCCCAGCACCGACGGCCGGACCATCGTCTTTGAAAACGGCGGCTATATCTACCGGTTCAATCCGGCAGACCGCTCCTGTGTGCAGGTGCCAGTGCGCCTCTCCTCCGACGTGGTGTATTCCCGCACCGAGCGCCGCAAGGTTGGCGACAGGCCGTCGGCCTACTCCCTCTCTCCGGATGGAAACCGGGCCGTTCTCAGCGCCCGCGGAGAAATCTTCGACGTGCCGGTTGGGAAGGGCGTGACCCGGAACCTGAGCCGCAGCGCCGGATCCAACGACCGCGGCGCCGTCTGGAGCCCGGACGGCAAGTGGATCGCCTGGATCGGCGACGGAACCTTGGAAACCGAGATCTATCTCTACGATGTGGAAAAGGGCGGAGCCCCTGCCCAGCTTACCCAGAATACAGATACGTACATCCGCTCCCTGCAGTGGAGCCCGGACAGCCGGCACATCCTGTACGGAGACCGAAAGAACCGGCTGGTGGAGCTGGAAGTCCCTTCCGGCAGCCGCCGCGTGGTGATGACCTGTCCCGAGGCGGAGCTCCGGGGCGTCTCCTATTCTCCGGACAGCAAGTGGATTACCTATACCCGCCCGGCCAAGAACGAGATGGGCGTGGTGTATGTCTTTAACCTGGTCTCCGGCAAGGAATATCCCGTTACGGAGCGCTGGTACAATTCCGCCTCCCCCGTGTTCAGCAGTGACGGGAAGTACCTGATCTTCCGCTCGGACAGGGACATGAACCCGCAGTACAGCAATATCGAGTGGAACTTTACCATGGGCAACATGGGCGGCGTATATATGGCTATGCTGGCCGCCGATACGCCTTCCCCGCTCATCGCGAAAGACCCTGAGGTGAAAGCCGCCGAAGACCCGGCCCAGAAGAAAGAGGCCGTTCCCAAGAAGGAAGAGGCCAAGGCCGATGTGAAAATCGACCCCGACGGCATCCTGGACCGTATCGTGAAGCTTCCGGTGTCCGGGAGCGCCTACGGATTCTACAGTGACGGAAAGAAACTCTGGTACGGCGGCGGCCGTGGTACGCGTGTGTTCGATTTTGCCAGCGGCAAGGATGAGGAATGCACCGACGGTCGGATGAGTTACCGTCCCGGCGACAAGAAAGCCCTTCTGATGAAGGGAGGTAAGCTCCAGGCCGTGGCCGTTGGAGCGAAAATGGGTCAGGGCGAAGAGGTGACCACGTCCGACATGGTGGCGCTGATCGACTATCCCCAGGAATGGGCTCAGATCTTCGACGAGGTATGGCGTGCCTTCCGCGACGGTTATTACCTGGAGAACATGCACGGACGTGACTGGAAGGCCATCAAGGAGAAATATGCCGTGCTGCTGCCCTATGTGCGCACCCGGCTGGACTTGAACTACGTGATCGGCGAGATGATCTCCGAGCTGGCCAGCGGCCATGCCTACGTGAGCCCCGGTGAGTATCCCAAGGCGGAGCGCATCCCGATGGGCCTGCTGGGCGCGGAACTCTCCCGCGACCGTTCCGGCTACTTCAAGATTGACCGGATCCTGCAGGGCGCAACCTATCGCGAAGAGCTTCGTTCCCCGCTTCAGGAGCCCGGTCTGGGCGTAAAGGCCGGCCAGTATATCACGGCCATCGACGGCGTTTCCACCAAGACGGTTCCCAATATCTATCAGCTGCTTGTGGGCAAGGCCGGCGTGCTTACGGAACTCACCGTTTCCGACAAGGCTGCCGAGGGCGGCAGGAAGGTGGTCGTAAAGCCCATCGCCGACGAGTATCCGCTCTACCACTTCGAATGGGTGCAGCGCAACATCAAGACCGTGGAGGAGAAATCCGGCGGCAAGGTGGGCTACATCTACATCCCCGACATGGGGCCGGAGGGCCTGAGCGAGTTCGCCCGCTACTATTACCCGCAGCTGGACAAGGAGGCCCTGATCATCGACGACCGTGCCAACGGCGGCGGAAACATCTCCCCGATGGTGATCGAGCGGCTCCAGCGTGAGGCCTACCGCCTGACGATGCGTCGTGGCTCCAGCCTTATCGGCACGGTGCCCGAGGGAACGCACACCGGTCCCAAGGTGCTCCTGATCGACAAGTATTCGGCCTCTGACGGAGACCTGTTCCCCTGGAGCTTCAAGGCCAACAAGCTGGGAACGGTGATCGGCACCCGGACCTGGGGCGGCATCGTGGGTATCAGTGGTCCGCTGCCCTATATGGACGGGACAGACGTCCGCGTTCCTTTCTTCACCAACTACGACCGGGAAAGCGGCCAGTGGATCGTGGAGAATCACGGCGTGGATCCGGATATCCTCATCGACAACGACCCGGTGAAGGAATATGCCGGCACCGACGAGCAGCTCCTGAAGGCCATCGAGGTGGCCCTGGAACAGATCAAAGACCGCAAGCCGCTGCCGGGCGTCCCCGCTCCCAGAACCTTCAAGGACCTGGGCCTGCCGGAGATTGACTAAGCGATTGTTTGTCCCGATGTTCAATTGTTTTACAAAACATCGGGACTTCTTTTTTTTCTATCCGGAATGTGCTAACTTCGACGTGAAATAAATCGCGGATCAAACCATTAAACTAAATTAATATCCATGAAACGATTCTTTACCCTTGTGGCCGCTTCCCTGGCCATCACCGCCTCCCTGCAGGCGCAGGAACTGGCGAACTTCTCCTTCGGCAGAGGCGCCCGCCCCGTCATCTCCCCGGAAATCCAGAACGACAGCGTCACCTTCCGTCTCAAGGCCGACTACGCCACCGTCGTGAAGCTCAGCGGCTCCTGGATGCCCAATCCCTATGGCGGCACCATCGACATGGTCCGCGGCGAGAACAATGTCTGGGAAGTGAAAATTCCGCTCCCCGAGCCCGAAATCTACACCTACAATTTCGTGGTGGACGGCGTGGCCGTGAACGACCCGCAGAACGTGCTTGTCCAGCGTGACGGCACCCGCTACCTGCCCATGCTCATGGTCCCCGGCGCCCGCACCGAGAACTACGGCGAGGCTACCAAGCACGGCACCGTAAGCCATCCCTGGTACGACAGTAAAGTCCTGGGCTTTGCCCGCCGTCTTACGGTTTATACCCCTTACGGCTACGAGGCCAACCCCAAGAAGAAGTACCCTGTGCTGTATCTGCTGCACGGCGCCGGCGGCGATGAAGAGGCCTGGATCTCCATGGGCCGCGCCGCCCAGATCCTGGACAACCTGATCGAGAAGGGCCTGGCAGAGCCGATGATCGTGGTCATGCCCAACGGCAATGCCAACCAGCAGGCCGCCCGCACCCTGAATATCCCCGAAAAGCCCATGCAGTGGGACCGCAACGCCATGCAGAACATGAGCGAGCGTGAGCGCAACAGCTATGTGGTGAGCCTGTGCGAGGAAATCGTTCCTTTCATCGAGAAGAACTTCCGCGCCATCGCCAAGCCCGAAGCCCGCGCTATCGCCGGCCTTTCCATGGGTGGCGGTCACACCATCACCGCTTCCAACATGTATCCGGCCATGTTCGACTACATCTGCCCGCTTTCCGCAGCCGGCAGCGCCACCCCCGAGCAGGTTGCCACCCTCAAGAAAGCCGGCGTGAAGCTCTACTTCCTGGCTTGCGGCAACACCGACTTCCTGTTCCAGGGGTCCCAGACACTGGACAAGACCCTCACCGAGCAGGGCCTGAAGCATGAGTTCTTCGTCTCCGAAGGCGGTCACACCTGGGCCAACTGGCGCCTGTACCTGAACACCTTCGCTCCCAAGCTGTTCAAATAGCGATATGAGAAAATCCCTCACCCTTATGGCGGCCCTGCTCATGGCAGTGGCCGCCTTTGGCCAACAGGCCCTGGGCCCGGGAACCGGCCTGGTTTCCCCGGAGATCCATCCCGACAATACGGTGACCTTCCGCATCTTCGCCCCCAAGGCGGTCAAGGTGCAGCTCTCCGGCGATTTCCTGCCCTCCACTCCCGTGGAGGTGGAGATGGGCGGCCAGAAACTGGTCTATAACGCTCCCGGCCTGGTGGACATGCAGGAAGGCCGGGACGGAGTATGGACGTATACATCGGCCCCGCTGGAAGGGGAACTGTATTCCTATACCATCACGGTGGACGGCCAGAAGGTGATGGACCCTTCCAACATCTACCAGAACCGCGACGTGGCCACCTGGACCAATATCTTCGTGATGAGCGCCGCCCAGGGGGACAAGGGCTGGTATTACCAGGTGCACGATGTCCCGCACGGCAGCGTCTCGCATGTCTGGTACGACAGCCCCACCCTGTGCATGCAGCGTCGGCTCACCGTTTATACGCCGGCCGGCTATGAAAGTTCCAAGGACAAGTATCCGGTGTTCTACCTGCTGCACGGCTCCGGCGGCGACGAGGATGCCTGGAGCGACCTGGGCCGTACGGCCCAGATCCTGGACAACCTCATCGCAGAGGGTAAGGCCAAGCCGATGATCGTGGTCATGCCCAACGGCGTGTACTTCAACCAGGCCGCCCCGGGCGCTGCCGTGAACATGTTCCAGCCTACCATGGCCAACAGCCGTTCCCAGTCCACCATTGAGGTGGAGAACAGCTTCCCGGACATCATGCGGTTCGTGGAAAAGACCTACCGCGTTGCCAAGGGCTATGCGAATACGGCCGTGGCCGGCCTGTCCATGGGGGGCCGCCAGTCGGGGATGCTGTCCCTCCACTATCCCAAGACCTTCGGCTATGTGGGCCTTTTCTCGGGCGTGGCCGTTCCGGACCAGGACAATGCCGATGCCTTCAAGGCTGTATTTGCCGCGCATCCCAAGCTTTACTGGATTGGCTGCGGAAAGGAAGACGGCGTGATGGCGAACTCCCGCAAGCTCAAGGAATTCTGCGACAAGATGGGCTATCCTGTCACGTTGTACGAGAGCGACGGCGGCCACATCTGGCGCAACTGGCGTGTGTACCTGACGCTCTTCGCCCAGCAGCTGTTCAAATAGGGATAGCCTCCACCCTCTAACGGAAGAGGGTAGGGGCGAGGGTCTGGAGATCGGCCCGCCAGGTGGTCCAGCTGTGGCCGGCCTGGGCATTTTCCATGTAGTCGTACTTCAGCCCGTCTTTGTCCAGCTGCTGCAGGGTGTTCTTGCAGTTGTTGTAGGCGATGTCCGTGGGACCGCCCTGGGTGAACACCATCTTCTTGAAATTCCGGTTCATTTTGGCCACATTCTCCTTCACTTTGAGGCGGGCGCTCTCGGCGGCGGGATCCTGTCCGGGCTGGAACGAGGAACTCAGCACCCACACGTAGGCGAAGTCGTCGGGGTGGGAGAAAGCCACCTCCATGGTTTCCATGCCGCCCATCGACAGGCCGGCTACCGCGCGGTGGTCTTTGTCGGCGATGACGTTATAATTGGCTTCGATGAAGGGGATGATGGAGGAGTACATATCCTCGGCGAACGGAGGGACTTCGTTCTGGACGGGGATGGTGCCGTTGGGCATGACCACGATCATGGGGACCATCTTCCCTTCTGCCAGGAGGTTGTCCAGGATCCAGCCGGCAGCGCCCACGCCCGGCCAGGAGGCGTCGTTGTCGCCGCCGCCGTGGATCAGGTACAGGACGGGCAGTTTCCGGGCCGATTTCTCGTATCCGGCCGGCGTCCAGACATGCAGCCTGCGCATCTCCTTCAGGTTTTTGGAGTAGTAATAGCGCTGGGCCACAGCGCCGTGGGGAACGTCTTTGATATAGCCTTCACCTTTGGTCAGGAGAGAAGACTGCTCGGCCGACAGGGGAGCCTTGGGATCCTGTACGCGCACGCCGTCCACGACGAAGTTATAGCGGAAGACGCCGTTGTCCAGGCCTTCGCAGACCCCTTTCCATACGCCGTTTCCGGCCTTGGTGAAGGTTACGGGTTTTCCCCAGGGAAGGTCTCCGGACACGGAAACCGAGGAGGCCTCGGGGGCGTAGATCTGGAACAGGACATCTCCGTTAGGCAGTACGCGGGTGCTCTGGAGGGTGTCGTTGGGGGTGGGCTGGCGCATCCAGCCCTGGGCCTGTGCGGCCAGGGTGCAGCCAAGCAGGACTGCAACTAGGACAGTAATCTTTTTCATATCAGTCTGGTTTTTGTGCAAAGTTACGCACAAGTATGCAAAAACAGTAGTTTTAATGTTCATTCTTTTGTCGGAATCGTCAGCACATATCCGGAAAAGGGATATAATTTATTATCTTTGTTTGGAATAACTGACATTAACTCAAATCCAATAGCCATGTACAAAAAACTGATTTATCTTGCTGGGGCCGCCCTTGTCATGGCGGCCTGCTCCGGCCCTCAGTCGGCTCAAGACAAACTCACAGTAAACGACAAGAAGATCGATGCCGTGATTGCGCAGATGACCCTGGAAGAAAAGGTGAACATGCTGCACAGCAAAACCAACATGTCCTCTGCCGGCGTAGAGCGCCTGGGCATTGCCGACATGCACTATGCCGACGGTCCCTTCGGCATCCGGGAAGAAGGGGTTCCCAACGGCTTCCAGAGCGCCGGCTGGAAACTGGACTCCGCCACCTACTTCCCTACGGGCAGCGCCCTTGCGGCCACCTGGTCCGAGGAACTGGCGTACAAGTACGGTACCGGAATGGGTAAGGAAGCCCGTCTGCGTGGTAAGGACGTGATCCTGGGCCCTGCCGTGAACATCCAGCGGCTCCCTGTCGGCGGCCGTACCTATGAATACCTGAGCGAGGATCCCATCCTGAGCGCCGCCCTGGCGCTGGGTTACACCAAGGGTGTACAGGATCAGGGAACAGCCGTGTGTATCAAGCATTTCGCCGTCAACAACCAGGAAACCAACCGTGGCAGCGTAGATGCCCAGGTGGACGAGCGCACCCTTCGTGAGATCTATCTCAAGCCCTTCGAACGCGCCGTCGTGGAAGGCGGCGCCATGAGCGTGATGCCCGCCTACAACAAGGTAAACGGCGATTACTGCTCCGAGAACGAGCACCTGCTGAACGAAATCCTTCGCGGCGAATGGGGCTTCAAGGGATTCACGGTCAGTGACTGGGGCGGTACGCACAGCACCATGGGCGCCATGCTTCACGGCCTCAATGTCCAGATGACCGGAAGCAACTATCTGGGTCAGCCCGTCATCGATTCCATCGCCACGGGTGCGCTCACGGAAGACCTGGTAGATGAGAAAGTCCGCCAGATCCTGCGCGTACGCTACGCCATCGAGGCCATCCCGGACGACGTGGCCAATACCCAGATGACCTCCCAGCCCGAGTGCCAGGATATCGCCTTGCAGGTGGCCGAAAAGTCCATCGTCCTGCTCAAGAACGAGGGTGTTCTTCCGCTGAAGAAGGATGTGAAGAAGATCGCCGTCATCGGCCAGAACGCCGTCCTCAAGACCCAGAGCGGCGGTATGGGCGCCGGTGTGAAGGCCCTGTATGAGGTGACTCCGCTGGAAGGAATCCAGAAGCGTGCCGGGAACCAGGTAGAGGTGCTGTACGCTCCCGGCTACAAGAACTTCCCGGGCCGACGCTGGGGACCCGCCCCGGCCGTTCCCAATCCGCTGGAGGCCCAGGCCATCGATGAACCGGCCGACCCTGCACTCCTGGCCCAGGCCGTGGAACTTGCCAAGGCTGCCGATGTGGTTATCTTCTTCGGCGGAACCAACAAGAGCATCGAAACCGAAGGCAGCGACCGCAGCAATATCGACCTGCCTGCCGGACAGAACGAGGTGGTGAAAGCCTTGTATGAAGCCAATCCCAACCTGGTGACCGTGCTTATCTCCGGCGGCCCCACCGATCTGCGTCAGCTGGAGCCGGTTTCCCCGGCCATCGTCCAGGGCTGGTGGAACGGTACGGAAGGCGGTACGGCGCTGGCCAAGGTCCTCTTCGGCGACATCGCCCCTTCCGGCAAGCTTCCGTTCACCTTCCCGGCCAAACTGGAAGATTCCCCGGCCTTTGCCATGGGTAACTTCCCGGACAAGAACGCCGGCGGAGACCTCTTCTCGCTGATGTACCGCCAGGACGTCCTCAAGATGACCCCGGCCGAGCGCCAGGCTTTCATGGACTCCCTGCCCAAGCCCGTTTCCAAATACACGGAAGGCTCCCTGGTGGGCTACCGCTGGTTCGACACCAAGAACGTGAAGCCGATGTACGCCTTCGGCCACGGCCTCTCCTATGTCGATTTCGAATACGGCGTCCTTAACGCCTCCGCTGGCAAGAAGGCCGTCAAGGTTTCCTTCGACCTCACCAACAAGGGCCAGATGGATGCCGACGAGGTGGTCCAGCTCTATGTGCACAGGGTGGATGCCCAGGTGGAATGGCCTTCCAAGGAACTGAAAGCCTTCCAGCGTGTGAGCCTCAAGGCCGGTGAAACCAAGACCGTGACCCTGGAGATTCCCCTGGATGACCTCCGCTACTGGAATGTGGAGAAAAACGCCTGGGATCTGGAACACGGCCAGCTGCAGCTCCTGCTGGGTTCCGCATCAGACGATATTCGCCAGAAAGCCGGTGTTACTATCTAATCCCTTGGCAATGAAACATTTGATCAACTATATCACGTTGGCCTGTATCCTTGTGATGCAGGCCTGCGCTTCTTCTGGCCCTGCCCAGGTAGCGGAGGTGACTGCGCTGCTGTCCGTCGGTGATTCCGGCATGCTTGTCGACGGCTTTGAAATCACCGTAACCAACCCTTCTGCTTTGCGGGGTCTTAAGGCTGCCGATTTCGACCTGATAAACAATGTCCCCCAGGGGTTTGTCGATCCCTCTACCGGACAGGCTCCCGCCGATTACACCGACGATGGAATCTCCATTGTCCGGAAGAAGAATGTGCTCACCATCTCCTGCAAGCCTTTTTCATGGGAAGGTAAGATGGGAGAAGGTTTCCGCCGCATTCCGTGGGAACTCCGCTGTGCTGCGGATACCTGCCTGAGTGTTACCCCGGACAAGGTGACCGGGCGCAAGACCGCGGTGCTGGACGACTGTATCACAGGAAGTTTCACCTATGCCGGCCTCACCCGGGAATATATGCTCCATCTTCCCAAGGACAAGGATGGAAAGGTGATTCCGAACGTACCGCTGTTTGTATGGCAGATCGGCGGGGGAGAGTACGACAAGGACCTGATGACGGTGGCGACGGCCAACCGCTGCCTGGTTTCCCTTCCTGAGGAAGGTGTGCCTTGCGCCACCCTGGTGTTTGCCATCGCCAATCCCAATTATTACTACAGCGCCTCCCTGCATCCCGACAGAATTGAGCTGATCGACCGGAACAATGCACTTCAGATGGCTTTTATCGACCAGTTGATTGCGGAAGGGAAGGTGGACGGTTCCAGGCTTTTCTGCGCCGGCGCCTCCAGCGGCGGCGGCTGCACCATCCGTTTCATGATGCAGTTCCCGGACCGGTTCAAGGCGGCCATCCCTTGCTGTTCCATGGATCCCGTGGTGCCGATCCACCAGGTGGAGGAAAAGTATGAAGGACAGTATGCCGATGACATCGAAAAGGCTTGGAAGAGCCCCGTAGTCTATAAATGGAACGGCTCGGACATGGTTTTGTCGGAGATGGACGTCGATTCTTTCGTGAAACTGCCGATGTTCTTTGTACACGCCCAGTCTGACAGGACCTGCAAGGTGGCCAGTTCTTACGCCTACAAGGAGGCCCGCAGCCGCCTGGGTGCGAAGGACGACCTTCTCCGTATCTATTCCGATGAAGAAATGCTCTCTTACGGCCTTCCCGTATGGATTGCCCACTTCTCCTGGGTCCCTCTGCTGGACGATTATTCGGAGGGCTCTCCCATGGACTGGATGGTGAAAATGATGTAGGTTTTTCAGGAATAATAATAAAAAGGAAGGCCCGCGGTCTCTGAGGACTGCGGGCCTTTTTCGTCTTTGTCCGGGAACTGTATTATTTGAACAGCAGGCGGGCGAAGGTGTTCAGGTACAGGCGCCAGTTGGCCCAGGTGTGTCCGCCGTCAGAGGCGAACAGCGTGTGCTCCATGCCGTTGCGGGTAAGGGCCTTGTCCAGGACCTCCGTTCCGGCCCAGGTGAAGTCGGACGTGCCGCATCCCACCCAGTAAAGCTTGTAGCCGGCCTTCTTGATGCCTTGCAGGTCTGCGTCCAGGTGGTCGCTTTCCCGGATGCCGCAGCTCAGGGGACAGATATAGTCAAATACGCCCGGATACAGGATGGTGGCCGACGTGGTGTGGCCGCCGCCCATGGAAAGGCCGGCGATGGCGCGGCCGGAAGACTTGGCGATGGTGCGGTACTCCTTGTCGATAAACGGGACAATCTCCTTGACCAGGGAGTTGACATAGGCGTTGGCCCATTTAGGGTCGTTGCGGTCGATGTCGATGGTCTCCAGGCCCAGGATGTTGGCTGCACGCTGGTTGGGGTTGCCGTTGGGCATGACCACGATCATCGGCTTGGCCAGGCCTTTCTCGATGAGGTTGTCCAGGATCTGGGCGGCACGGCCCATGGAGGTCCAGGCTTCCTCGTCACCGCCGCCGCCGTGCAGCAGATACAGGACCGGATATTTGGCCTTGGGATTCTTCTCGTAGCCGTAAGGGGTGTAAACCGTCATGCGGCGGGAGATGCCCAGGGAGGGACTGTCATACCAGCGGTAGGTCACGGAGCCGTGGTTTTTGGCCTCGTAGTAATTCTCCGAGCGTTCTCCGGGAACAAAGAGCATGTTCAGGTAGCGGGTGCCGTCACGCTGCACCTTGTCGTTGAGCGGGTCGTTCACCGAGACGCCGTCCACGATGAAGTTATAGGTATAGATCTCCGGATCCGGGGCGTCGATGGCCACTTCCCATACGCCGCCTTCTCCCTTCTGCATGTCGATGCTGTCCGAGAAGGGGTTGGCCATCCAGTTGCCGGAGAGCTGCACGCGGGTGGCGTAATTGGCGTTCAGGCGGAAAATCACTTTCCCGTCTTTGAGTTCGGGGGATACGATCTGCGGTCCGCGGCCACCCATGGCGAAATTGGTGAGCTCCTGACCGGAGGCCATGCCCAGCGCCATCAGCGCCAGCACGGCAGTGGTAAAGATTCGTTTCATGATAGTTTTGGTTTATAGGGTTGGTTTAGTTGGCGACGGGCCGGATCAGGAGGTTGAAACTGCGTTCCACGGGCTTCAGCCGATAAGCCTCCAGCGGCCAGGCACCCCAGGAATTCACGCCGCCCACGCCCATCTGCACCAGGTCTGCGTGTACGTAGGTGGTGCCGCGGCTGCGGTCGTTGTCGTGGGCCTTGGCCTTGAGTTCAAGGGAGTGGACATGGGTGTCCAGCTCTTCCAGGCTGAAGGGGAGGGCCGATGCGCTGAACAGCACGTCCGAGCTCAGTTCCAGGCCGAATCCGTCCGGGGCGAGTACCCGGAAATAACGCAGGCCGGTGTGCGTGCCGGATTCCTGGCTGCGCACATAACCGTAGTGGTACTGGTCTGCCACTTTCTGGCGATAGCGGCCAAGCAGGGCGGCACTGTTGCGGTCGCTGTAGTTCTCCCAGGGCCCCAGGCCGAAGAAATCCAGCTCTTCCAGCGAGCCGTCCAGGCCCATCCTCAGGCCGAAGCGCAGCAGTTCCGGGAGACTGTCCAGACCGCCGGCGTCCCGCATTATCTGGCTTACCAGGATGCTGCCGTCCCCGCCAATCCGGTAACGCAGCTGTACGGCCGCCTTTCCGCCGATGGGTTCATAGTCGGCCAGGACCACGATGGCGCCGCCCTCTTCGGCACTGCGCAACTGACGGAGGTGGAAGGAGGGATTCCGCCAGAAGGCCAGGCGGCGGTTCATGCCGGCGCCCAGGTCGTTCTCTGTAAGGGCGCGGTCGAAGCAGGGCTTCAGGGGCTCTTTCAGGTACTCTTTCCCGTTCACGGAATAGCTGGTCAGGAAGCCGGTGGAGGGGTCGATCACGGCTTTCCAGCTGGCGATGCGGTCTGACAGGGTGCCCGCATAGCGCAACGTGCCGCTATAGGTGTATCCGTCCGCTTTCGGGAGGGAATCGCCGGACAGCGTCAGGGGAAGCGGGCTGTCGCGAAGGACCAGCTGGTCGTAGGCGGCCTCGTGCCCGGCGGGAAGCAGCGGCTCTGCGTTCTTCAGCCTGTAATGGACCGTGAGGGTTACCACGTCCCCTTCCGGGAGGGGGCCGATTCCCAGGTTCAGCGTGCGGCGCTGCTCTGCGGGAATGTCCAGGTCCCAGACCATGCCGGTGCGTACGGGGGTGCCGTCGGCCTCCAGTTCCCACTGCAGGTAGTAGTTGTCCAGGCTTGCAAAACTGTGCTCGTTGGTGACGGTTATCTCTCCGGGGGTGCTTCCGGCCGCGGTGAGGATGTTCCTGTACTGGTAGCGGACCTCGTAGGCGTGCGGGTGCAGGGTGCGGTCTGCGGCGATGACGCCGTTGCAGTTGAACGACCCGTCGGAGGGGTCATAGTCATTAAGGTCTCCGCCGAAGATGAAAATGTGGTCTGTCCCTTCCGCCTCTGAAGGCCAGCGCAGGGCCTGGTCCACGAAGTCCCAGATGAAGCCGCCCTGGTAAGAGGGGTACTTGCGCACCAGGTCCCAGTATTCCTTGAAATTGCCCATGGAGTTGCCCATGGCGTGGGCGTATTCGCACTGGATCAGGGGACGGTCGGCCTTTTGCAGGTATCGCTCGCAGCCCCTGGGATCCAGGTACATGGGACAGAAGATGTCGGTGTTGCGACCCAGCTCCGCCCTTTCGTACTGCACGGGACGGGTGGGGTCGTAGGCCTTGATCCAGTCGTAGCAGTCGTAGAAGTTCTTTCCGTTGCCGGCTTCGTTGCCCAGGCTCCAGATAATAACGCTGGGGTGGTTGATGTCCCTGAGTACCATGCGCTGGTCACGGTCCATGTGGGCGTCGTGGAAGATGGGGTTGTTGCCCAGGGTGGCCGGGCCGTAGCCCATGCCGTGGGACTCGATGTTACCCTCGTCCACCACATACAGGCCGTACTCGTCGCAAAGGGCCAGCCAGCGCGGGTCGTCCGGGTAGTGGCAGGTGCGTACGGCGTTGATGTTCAGCTCTTTCATAATCCGGATGTCCCGGATCATGTCGGCCTCTGAAACTGTATATCCTTTATAAGGATCCATCTCGTGGCGGTCCGCCCCCTTGACCAGGATGGTTTTTCCGTTGACTTTGAGCTGGGCGTCCTCGATGGTCACGGTGCGGAAGCCGAAACGGACTCGCGTGTTCTCCGAAACGGCATTCCGGGTGCATGCCCGTACGGCCAAGGTATAAAGGTTGGGCTCCTCGGCGCTCCAAAGGGCGGGGAGGGGGGAGAGAGTCTCTTCGAAATCGACAAAGCCTTTGACGGGCTTGATGCCGTCGGCGGCAAGGACGCAGTTTCCGCTCGCATCCAGGACTTCCAGATCCACCGACGAAATGCCTTTGGTAACAGCTATATGTGCCTTTAAGCGTCCGTCGGCCCATCCCGTAACGTTTACATCTTCAATCCTTTCCTTTTCGCGGGTGTAGATTTCCACGCCGCGGGCGATGCCTCCGAAACGCCAGAAATCCTGGTCTTCCAGGTAGGTGCCGTCGCACCAGCGGAAGATTTCCAGGGCCAGGAGGTTTTCTCCCTCATGGACGTATTTGGTTAAGTCGAACCGGGCTTCCAGCTTGCTGTCCTGGCTGTATCCCACCATTTTTCCGTTCACCCAGACGCGCACGTTGGAGGTGGCCGACCCGATGTTCAGGCAGATCTGCTTGTCCATCCAGGCCTTGTCCAGGGTGAAGCTGCGGCGGTACTGTCCCACGTAGTTGTGCTCTGAGGGGACCTTGGGCGGGTTATTGGCAAAGTGGCCTCTCCAGGGGTAGCCGATGTTCAGGTACATGGGGTCGCACCAGCCTTCCAGGTCCCACAGGCCGGGGACGGGGATGGTGTCCCATTCCGAGTCGTCCAGGGAGGGACTCTCGAAGCCCATGAGCCGGGTTTCCGGGCTTTGGTTGAAGCGGAATTTCCACAGACCGTTGAGGTTCAGTGTCTGCTGCTGGTCGGTGACGAAGGTGGCCCGCATGGGCATCCGGTTGACGGAGAAGACGGCGGGATTCTGCCAGTCTTCCGTTTTTGGAGCGGCGAAAACCGCCGTGGCCAGACAAAGGCCGGAGAGGAAAACGATAAGTTTGTGCATAGTTGAATTGTGGTTGTCCCACAAAGATACTTAAATTATTCGTATCCTTGAACGGAAAGCTGAAAAAGGCGAAATGAAAAAATAATTGATTGTTAATTCGCCAATATTGGCTATCTTTGCATAATATGGGAAAAAGGGCAACAATGGTGATAATTGCCGTGCTGGCTTTGATGCTGGCAGGAATCGTTTTTGCCGTGAGCCGTCTGTACACAGACCGGTCTCCCGCCTCGGAGGCAAGTTCAGAGGTGGGCGCTTCGTGGGCTGTCCTGCGGGCTGTCCCCTCGGATGCCGTGGCTGTGGCCGTGTTCGACGGTTCCAGGGCTTCCCAGAAGGTGCTGGCAGATTCCACCGGGCTGCTGCAGGGCTTCCTGGCTCCCGGTAACACCGCGCTGATGGACTATCTGCGCCGCATGGACCGCGAGCGGATGGCCGTGTCGCTGCACAACAGCGGCTCGCTGGTGCCCCTGGTGGTGACGGAACTCCGTCAGGCAGATTCCGCCTCCCTGGCATCGCTCCAGGGTGCCGCCGCCCGGGCCGGGCTCAAGACCCAGCTGTGCGGCGGGTTCCTGCTTTCCTCCCGCTCGGAGACCTATCTTAGTGCATCGGCCCGCCATCTGGAAGAAGGCATGTCGGTGCTTTCTACAGACAGGCTGCAGGACCTGGCCGCGGTTACTTCCGGAGCCGTTTCCATCTTTATGTCCCATGCCCACGCCGCCAAGATCCTTCAGGTGTATGCGCCTTCCCGCATACGGCAGCAGGCCTCTTTCGTCAAAGACCTCACCCCCTGGAGTTCCCTGACGGTGCAGGAAATCGACAAAGACCATCTTCAGTTCAGGGGCCAGACCCTTCCCGGAGAAGCTGCCGCCAGCTGGCTGTCGGCCTACCAAGGGGTGCCGGCACAGGAGGCCGCCTTCCCGGAGGTGCTGCCATATTTCACCGGTGAAGCCCTGTCCCTGAGCATCGGGGATGCGGAGTCCTTCCTGTCCCGGGCCCGCCGCTTCGAAGACGGCAACGGCCGGCTTGCCCGTTACGAGAAAACCCTGAAAAGCCGCTCCGGAAAAGACCTTTCTCCGGAGGAGTGGTTCCGGAGCTTGCAGCCCAAAGAAGTGGTAAAGGCTGTCTTCACCGCGGAAGACGGAATCTCCCGGGAGGTGGCGCTGGTGCGCCTGGGCAAGTCCCGGAAACAGGCTGCCCGCACTTCCAATCCGTACCGCGGATATTTGTCGGCCCTGCTGGGTTCTCCGTTCACCGTGACAGACACTTCCTGTGCCGTGGTGGGAGACCGCTGGATGGTCTTCGGAGACGGTCCTGCCGTAGATGCCTTCGCAGACAAGCAATTCCTGGAATATACGCTCAAAGACCGGCTGTCAGACGCTTCGGTTTCCCTGCCTTCGGCATCCCTGACGGCCTACAATTCCTTCTCGGAGAATCCGGAGATGGCCTCGCGGCTTTTCTCGGGAGAACTGTCAGACAAGCTGTCGGCCTTTGTCCGGGGGGCGGGGTACGCTCCCGCGGTCTTCAGCCTGGACCTTTCCGGAGACAGGCCTTCCTACCGGATCCGGCTGGACAAACGGGCCCTGAAAGGGACCAAAGTGCAGGTGCTGGAGCGGGATACCACCGTGGTGGTTCCCACCGGCCTTTTCCCCGTGCAGAATTATACTACAGGCAAAACCAATTACCTGTACCAGAACGACCACCTTTCCATCTGCCTGAACGATGAAAACGGCAAAGGCGTCTGGGGCATCCCGTTCAAGGAACGCCTCTGCGGCCGGGTGGAAAGCATAGACTATTACAACAACGGCAAAATCCAGTTCCTGTTTGCCGCAGGGTCCAAGCTGTATCTGCTGGACCGCCTGGGACACTGGGTGAACGGATTCCCCGCAGAGCTCGGGAAACCCGTCCTGCTGGGTCCCGCCGCCTACGACTTTACGGGAGCCCACGGCTACACAGTCATGGTGCTTCACAAAGACAATACTTTGGAAATGTACAACCTCCATGGCCAAAAACCTGCGTCCTGGCAGGGCATCCGCGCCCCGGAAACCGTGAAATCGCTTCCGGAGCCGGTATCGGTCGGCGGAAAATCCTACTGGGTGGTCCGCACCTCTGTCCGTACGCTGGTCTATGGCTTCGACGGAGGAGACCCGATTACCCGGGAAGAGGGCGGAAAGATGATCAAGCCGGACTCTCCTGTCACGCCCAAGGGCAAGGGCGTGAGCGTGGAGTGCTACGACGGCCGTACCCGGGATATCAAATTGAACTAAAACCTGCCTGAATAATCATGGAATTCAAATCTGTCAACAAAATCCTTCAGGAGAGCATGGTCAAAAACTGGGACCGGCCTGCCCTGACAAACTATCAGGGCATGACCCTGGCCTACAGGGATGTCGCGCGCCGTATGGCCAAGCTCCATATCGCTTTCGAGCAGTGCGGTCTCCGGAAGGGTGACAAAGTGGCCATCTGTTCGCGCAACCAGGCCAACTGGGGCGTCTGTTTCCTGGCCGCCATCACTTACGGCGCAGTGGCCGTCCCCATCCTGCATGAATTCAAACCCGGCAATATCCATTATCTCGTCAACCATTCGGAAGCCCGTGTGCTGTTCGTGGACGAGGTCATCTGGGAAGGCCTCGTGGCCGACGAAATGCCGGACCTTTCGGTGGTCGTCCAGATCAACACCCTCAAGTTCCTGTATGCCGCCTCCAAGGAGCTTGCGGATATCCGCGAGCACCTGAACGAGACCTTCGGCAAGCGGTATCCCAACAATTTCGAGCCGGAAGACCTTAATTATTACGAAGATTCCCCCGAGGAACTGGCCATCATCAACTACACCTCCGGCACTTCCGGTTTCTCCAAGGGCGTCATGCTGCCTTACCGTGCCCTGTACTCCAATATCGAGTTCGCAGCCAAGGATGCCTGCCCCATGCTCAAACCGGGCATGAACGTGGTCTCCATGCTGCCCACGGCGCACATGTACGGCATGATGTTCGAGTTCCTGTACGAGATGACGATCGGCATGCACGTGCATTTCCTCAGCCGCGTTCCCAGCCCCAAGATCATCATGCAGGCCTTCAGTGAAATCCATCCGGACATCATCATCGCCGTGCCGCTGGTGATCGAGAAAGTGTACAAGACCAAGCTCAAGCCCATCATCGACAAGACCAAGTACTACCGCCGCATCCCGGTGCTGGACAAGGTGATCGAGAAGAAGTTCTGCACGGAGCTCACCAACGCTTTCGGCGGCCAGTTCGAGGAAGTGATCCTGGGCGGCGCCGCCTTCAACCCGGAGGTGGAGAAGTTCCTGCACAAGATCGGCTTCCACTATACGGTGGGCTACGGCATGACGGAATGCGGCCCTATCATCGGCTATGCCCATTGGGACAAGGTGAAAGTGGGTTCCGCCGGCCGCGCCGCCCTGAACATGCAGATCCGCATCGATTCGTCGGATCCCCGCCGCATCCCCGGCGAGGTCCAGGTGAAAGGGCCCAACGTGTGCCTGGGGTATTTCAAGAACGAAGACGCCACCAAGGCCGCCTTTACCAAGGACGGCTGGTTCAAGACCGGAGACATGGGCGTACTGGACGAGGACGGATACCTGTTCCTGCGCGGCCGTTCCAAGTGCATGGTCCTGGGACCTTCCGGCCAGAACATCTATCCGGAAGAGCTGGAAGCCGTCATCAACAACTTCAACTATGTGGTAGACTCGCTGGTGGTAGAGGACGACGGCGGCCTCACGGCGCTCATCTATCCGGACTGGCACCAGGGAGAACTGGACGGGATGCCCCGTTCCGTCTTCAAGAAGCGGATCACGGACATGCTCCCCGCCATCAACCAGGAGCTTCCCAATTATGCCCAGATCAAGAAGATAGAGCTTATGCCGGAAGACTTCGAACGTACCCCCAAGAAGAGCATCAAGCGGTATTTGTACCAGAGGACGTAAACGATGAAATTCGATCACAGTTATTTGCAGATGGCCGAGATCTGGGCCCAGAATTCCTACTGCAAGCGCAGGAAGGTGGGGGCCCTGCTGGTCAAAGACCGGATGATCATATCGGACGGCTACAACGGAACCCCTTCCGGATTCGAGAACGTCTGCGAAGACGAAGACGGGGTGACCAAACCCTATGTGCTTCACGCAGAGGCCAACGCCATCACCAAGGTGGCCAAGTCGGGGAACAGCTCGGAAGGCGCCACCCTCTATGTGACGGCCTCTCCCTGCGTGGAGTGCGCCAAGCTCATCATCCAGTCCGGCATCAAGCGGGTGGTGTACCGGGACGAGTACCGCCTCACGGACGGGGTAGACCTGCTCAGAAGGGCCGGCATCGAAGTAGAACAGTCGCAGTAACAGCCTATGCAAAATAAAACCTCCGTTCAGATTCTGCAAGTCCTGCTGGGTGTTGTCATCGGCGCACTGGTGACGCTTTCTGTGGTGAAATTCCAGGAAAACCGGCATCTGTTGCGCTCCCGATACCAGGATTGGGGCAAGCTGAACCTGATCCTCAAGACGGTGGAAGACAATTACGTGGATTCGGTGGACGTGGCCAGTATAACGGATGCCGCCGTGCAGGCGGTGCTGGCCAAGCTGGACCCGCACTCGATGTATTTTCCGCCCGTGGAGCTGGCGGCTTCCCAGGAAGACCTGGCCGGGAATTTCGACGGCATCGGCATCCAGTTCAATGTGCCCAACGACACCGCCATCGTGCTGGAGGTGATTGCCGGCGGCCCGTCTGAAAAAGCCGGGCTCATGGTGGGGGACCGGCTGCTGAAAGTGGACGACAAAGTGATCGCCGGTGTGCTTTTCCCCCAGGACAGCATGGTCCGGCGTATGAAAGGCCCTTCCGGAACCAAAGTGACCGTTACCGTAAAGCGCGGCCAGGAAGAGATTCCCTTCCGCATCACCCGCGGTAAAATTCCCGTGAACAGCGTGGATGCGTCGTTCATCGCCCGGGACAAAGTGGGATACATGCGCCTTTCCAAGTTTTCCAGGAGCACCTTCAAGGAGTTCCACCAGGCTGCCCAGGACCTGCTGGACCGCGGAATGGAGCACCTGATCCTGGACCTGAGGGACAATACCGGCGGCTATCTGGACCAGGCCCTGCTCGTGTGCAACGATTTCCTGGAACGCGGCAACGTCATTGTGTATATGGAGGGGCTCAAACGCTCCCGGGAGCTTTTCCAGGCCGACGGCAGGGGAACGCTCAAGGACGTGGGGCTGACGGTCCTGATCAATGAGAACTCCGCATCGGCCAGCGAAATCCTGGCCGGCGCCATCCAGGACAACGACCGCGGCATGGTCTATGGCCGGCGCTCTTTTGGAAAGGGCCTGGTGCAGGAGGAATACGATTTCACGGACAAATCCGGCCTGCGGCTCACGGTGGCGCGGTATTACACGCCCAGCGGCCGCTGCATCCAGAAGCCGTACGGCGATTACGAGAACGACATCTACAACCGTTACATCGACGGAGAGATTTTCTCGGCCGACAGCACCAAGCAGGACATCTCTGACATGCACCGTACCGTAAACGGCCGCATCGTCTATGGCGGCGGCGGCATCATGCCGGATGTCTTCGTTCCCATGGATACCACCCGGGCCACCGATTACTATGCCCGGTGCAACCGGAAGGCCGTCCAGATGCGCTTCGCCTCTTCCGTATTCGACCGCTACAGAGACCGTCTCCTGTCCATCGACCGCTATCCGGAGATGGACCGCTTCCTGAAAGAGGCCGATGTAGCCGGGCAGTTCCGCGCCTTTGCCGCCAAAGACGGCATCACGTGCTCGCAGGCAGAGTGGGAGAAGACCACACCGTATCTGATTCCCCAGATCAATGCCCTGGTGTCCCGTTTCTCCAAGCTGGGAGAGAACGCCTTCTACAAGTACTACCTCCCCACGGACAATACCGTGAACAAAGTCCTGGAAGAACTCAGAGTCCCCTGACGTCCCCGGGCTGCCCTGCGTTCCGGCCCATGTGCGGGCACAAAAACCACCCCAAAACGTTCCCGGCAGGCTCTCCGGGGCATGTGCGGGCACAGAAACCGGCCCCAAACGTTCCCGGCAGGGTTTCCAAGGCGCCGGGAGAGCATCAAAAAAGGCGACCCTTGCGAGCCGCCTTTTTTGAAACCATTATCAACTAATCAACTTAAAACTAACCTTGACTGTGATAATGCAAGAGCCGTGCCAAAACTTATCCTTCCTGCTGGACTTCGGCCCGGGCACGCTCTACGGACTTGGAACGCTTGAGCACGAAACCGGAGCCCAGATACTTGGTGCGAACGTCTTCGTCGGCGGCCAGTTCCTGCGGCGTACCGGCCTGAAGGATAACCCCTTCATACAGCAGATAGGCCCGGTCCGTGATGGCCAGGGTTTCACCTACGTTATGGTCTGTGATAATGACGCCGATGTTGCGGTATTTGAGTTTGGCGATGATATACTGGATATCTTCCACGGCAATGGGGTCCACTCCGGCGAAGGGTTCGTCCAGCAGGATGAATTTGGGATCCACGGCCAGGGCGCGGGCAATCTCGCAGCGGCGGCGCTCGCCGCCGGAAAGCTGGATGCCCAGGGATTTACGTACCTTGGACAGATTGAACTCGTCGATGAGTTTTTCCATCCGGGCAACCCGTTCCGCCTTGCTCATGTGCGCCGTGCTCTTGGAGAGTTCCATGACGGACATGATGTTGTCTTCCACCGACATCTTGCGGAATACGGAGGCTTCCTGGGGCAGGTATCCGACCCCCAGCTGTGCACGCTGGTACATGGGCAGATTGGTGATCTCCGTGGAAGTACCGTCTTCGTCGTCCAGGAAAATGCGCCCGCCGTTGGGCTTGATCTGTCCGGTAATCATGTAGAAGCTGGTGGTTTTGCCTGCACCGTTCGGCCCCAGGAATCCCACAATCTCACCTTGCTCCACTTCCATGGATACGCCCTTCACAACCGTGCGGACGCCGTACTTCTTCACCAGTTTCTCTGCTCTTAGTTTCATCTCTTCCTGTTTACTTAGTATCCAGCCCCAGGTCCGCCACAAAGGCGCGCACCTCGGGGTTCTTGTCCATCAGGTCTTTGGCTTTTTCCTCCGGCATGTAAGGCACCTTTTCTGCAGCGGCCGTGTCCGGGGTCACCTGCACCAGGATATTCACTTTGGGGAACTGCAGGATGTCCCGAAGCTTATTCTCCAGATCCCGAAGCAGTTTCTCCTCTATCCACTGTTTCTGGGCCTCGTTGAGCACATAGAAATCGACCAGTTTCACACCGGATTCCTCCCGGATGTCTATCTTCCCGTTAGACAAGGTACTGGAGAGGCGCGGCCGGCTCCCATACAGCGAGGAAAGGGACTTCCAGGCGGCCGACACCTTCTCGTCTGAAGGAAGCGGCAACTGCTGCTGCACCGGCCCCTCCTCCACGGGCGCCTGCTCTTTCTTTTCCTCCATCAGGGCATTGATAGACAGGGCCGACCCGGTCTTCGCCGCCCGCCGCCTCGGTGCGGCAGCTTGCACCTCCGCTGTGGGTGCAGCCGTTCCGGCGGAGGATGCCGGTCCCGCAGCATCGGCCTTTTTTATTGCGGAGGGAGCGGCATCCTTCGCCGGAAGCACATTCCCTGCAGAAGCGGGAGCATCGGCCTTCTTTGCTCCGGAGGGAACAGCATTTCCGGCCGGAGAGGCTTTTTCCGAAGGGGCGGCGACGGCAGGGGCGGCAGTGAGGCGGCTCAGGCGCATCAGGGCGTATTCGATATGCAGGCGAGGATTCACGGCTGCCTTGTAGCCGGTCTCGCAGGCCGTAGTGATGCCCAGGGCGTCGAACAGGAACTGCACGCTGCAGCGGGAAGCTTGCTCCGCGTATCTCTTTTTCAGGGAATCCGGCAGTTCCAGCAGCGGATCCAGGCCGCCGGTACGGGCCACGACCAGGTTCCTCAGATGCGTGGACAGCGAGCCCACGAAATGCAGGGCGTTGAAGCCCTTGGAAAGGATCTCGTCCAGAATCAGGAAAGCATGGGCATAGTCGCCCTCCAGGAAGTGGTCTACCAGGGAGAAACTGTACTCATAGTCCAGCACATTGAGGTTGCGGATTACGTCCTCGTACTTGACATCGGTTCCGCAGAAAGCCACGGTCTGGTCAAAGATGGTGAGGGCGTCGCGCATGGCGCCGTCGGCCTTGGAAGCGATGACATGAAGGGACTCGTCGTCTATCTTCACGCCCTCCTTGGAGGCGATCCCGCGCAGGTTCCGCACCATGTCCGGAATGGAAATCCGGTTGAAGTCATAGGTCTGGCACCGGCTGAGGATGGTGGGGAGAATCTTGTGCTTCTCCGTGGTGGCCAGGATGAAAATCGCGTGTGCCGGGGGCTCTTCCAGGGTTTTGAGAAAAGCGTTGAAGGCGGCTTGCGAGAGCATGTGCACCTCGTCGATGATGTACACGCTGTACCGGCCCACCTGAGGCGGCACCTGAACCTGCTCCATGAGCGTTTTGATGTCCTCTACCGAATTGTTGGAAGCGGCGTCCAGCTCGTGGATGCAATAGGAACGGCCCTCCTGGAAG
>CAMHST010000028.1 GCA_946187865.1 uncultured Bacteroidales bacterium | reverse complement strand
AAGAACCTGGACCGCGCCATGGAAGAGCTCCGTACCCGCCTGTACAACATGGAGCACCAGAAATACCTGGACGGCATCGCCGCCAAGCGCAAGACTATGGTGAGCACCGGAGACCGCAGCGCCAAGATCCGCACGTACAATTACCCGCAGGGCCGCGTGACGGACCACCGCATTGGGTGGAGCATGTACAACCTGCCCGTGTTCATGGACGGAGACATCCAGGAGTGTATAGACCAGCTGCAGATTGCAGAGAACGCAGAGCGGCTGAAAGAAGCAGGGGAGGAGGCATAATATGGCACGCAATCCCGAAGAACTGAAAGCGCTGGGCCACCATTCCGAGTATAGCCAGAAATATGCCCCGGAAGTGTTGGAAACCTTTGAAAACCAGCACCCCGACAACGACTACTGGGTCCGGTTCAACTGCCCGGAATTCACCACGCTGTGCCCCATCACCGGCCAGCCGGACTTCGCTGAAATCCGGATCGGCTATGTGCCGGACAAAAAGATGGTGGAATCCAAATCCCTGAAACTGTATCTGTTCAGTTTCCGCTCCAACGGGGATTTCCACGAAGACTGCGTGAACACCATCATGAAGGATCTGGTAAAGCTGATGGATCCCAAGTATCTGGAAGTGACGGGTTTCTTCACCCCGCGCGGCGGCATCTCCATCTACCCTTACGCCAACTACGGCCGCCCCGGCACCAAGTGGGAGCAACTGGCCTGGGAGCGTCTTTCCAAGCACGAATAGCTGCAGTATAAAGGAAACAGTTTGCCTCCGGAGATATCGGCCTTCTTATTATCTCCGGAGGCAAACTGTTTCCTCTTCTGTCTGAGCTGGTTATCCCTTCGGGGTGAGTGCCAGGGTGATCTGGGCCTGGGCGCAGCGTTTTCCGCCCACGGAAAGCACGGCGCTGCACTGGTACAGGGAAGCTTTCACCTCGTCCAGGTGGCAGGAGACCTCGCACAGGTCGCCGGGCTTCACGGTTCCCCGGAACTTCACTTTGTCCAGGCCCCGGTACAGGACCAGGTGGTCTTTGAGAACAGGCTTCATGAGCTCGCAGCAGCACTGGGCCATGATTTCGCAGAGAATTACGCCCGGGACGATGGGGTTTCCCGGGAAGTGCCCCCGGCAGAACCAGGGATCTTCCGGGATTCGGTACCAGCCGCGGGCGTTTCCGTCGGCCTCCGGGGAAGTGCCGTCTACCAGCAGCATCGGCTCCCGGTGGGGGAGCAGCTCCATGATTTCCTCGCGTGTCATCCCTTGTACGGTCTGAAAGCCACGCAGGCGTTGTGTCCGCCGAAGCCGAATGAGTTGGAAAGGCCCAGGGTGAGGTCTGTCTTCACGGCCACGTTGGGCGTGTAGTCCAGGTCGCATTCCGGGTCCGGGGTGTCCAGGTTGATGGTGGGCGGGCAGATGCCGTTTTTCAGGGCCAGCACCGTGGCTACGGCCTCGGCGGCGCCGGCGGCCCCGAACATGTGCCCGGTCATGGACTTGGTGGAGGAGATGTGCGCCTTATAGGCGTAGTCTCCCAGGGCCACCTTGCAGGCGATGGTTTCCGCGATGTCGTTCAGGTGGGTGCCCGTTCCGTGGGCGTTGATGTAGAGATTGTCCTTGGAAGGGTCGAATCCGGCTTCTTCCAGGGCGTCCTTGATGGACTGGGCCTGGGTGCTGCCGTCCGGGCGGGGAGCGGTGGCGTGGTAGGCGTCGCAGGTGTTGCCGTAGCCCACCATTTCACCGTAGATGGTGGCCCCGCGCTCCAGGGCGTGGTCCAGGGATTCCAGGATGAGCACGGCGGCCCCGTCGCCCATCACGAAACCCTGCCGGTTGGCGTTGAAGGGCAGGGAAGAGTATTTGGGATCCGTGGCGCGGGTAAGGGCCTTGGCGTTGTAGAATCCGGCGATGCCCAGCGGGATGGATACGTGCTCGGAGCCGCCGGCGATGATGGCGTCGGCATAGCCGTGGCGGATGGCGCGGAACGCTTCCCCGATACAGTGGGACGACGTGGCGCAGGCGGTGACAATATCCAGGCACGGGCCCTTGGCCTGATGCTTGATGGCGATATGGCCGGCCGCGATATTGGAGATCATGGTGGCGATGAACAGCGGTGAGATCCATTTGCCGGTGGGGTCCTCGATCATCTTCTGCGTCTCGCGGTACTGGACCTCGAATCCGCCGATGCCGGAGCCCACGTACACGCCCAGGCGGAACGGGTCTATGTTGGCGCCTTCCCCTTCCGAACGCAGTCCGGACTGCCTCATGGCCTGCCAGGCCGATGCCATGGCGTACAGGGTGAAGTTGTCCTGTTTGCGGATGAAGGGTTTTTCCATGCCGTATTTCTCGGCGTCGAAGTCTTTGACCTTGCCGGCGAAAGTGACGGGCATGTCCTTGAACTGCTCTACATAGTCGATGCCGCAGACCCCGTTGACGAGGTTGTTCCAGAATGTATCTACATCGTGGCCGATGGAGGAGATGACCCCCATGCCGGTGACGACAACTCTTTTAGGTTCCATATGCTAGTCTCCTATCAGTTTATGGGCACCGGAGAGCAGCTTTTCCGCCCCTCCGATGATATCGTTGACAATTTCGGCTGCGCTCTCTTCCCGGCAGACAAGCCCGGCAGCCTCTCCGGCCAGGAAACTGCCTCCGGAGAGGTCTCCTTCCAGGACGGCTTTTCTCACAGAGCCGGTACCCAGGGCGCGGAGCTCTTCCGGCTGCACATCCGGGTTGGCCTCCATCTGGGCGAATTTCTTGGTAAAGGGCGTCTTGAGGGCGCGGACAGCGTCTCCAAGGCGCTTGCCGGTGACCATGGTGCCCAGGTCGCTGGCTTTGACGAGGCGCTCTTTGTAGGTGGGATGCACGCGGCATTCCCGGGCCGACAGGAACCGGGTACCTACCTGCACGCCGGCCGCACCGGCGATGAGCATGGCGGCGGCGCCCCTGCCGTCGGCGATGCCGCCTGCGGCGAGGACGGGGATATGCACGGCGTCGATCACTTGCGGGACAAGCGGCAGGGTGTGCAGGTCGCCGATATGACCGCCGGATTCGGCCCCTTCCGCAATGACGGCTGCGGCCCCAAGCTGCTCCATCTTAATGGCATAGGCCACGGAAGCGACAACCGGAATCACCAGGATGCCGGCCGCTTTCCACTTGTCCATGTACGGAGCGGGGGAGCCGGCGCCGGTGGTGACTACCTTCACGCCTTCTTCCACCACGATATCAGCCACCTGGGCCGCATCCGGTGCAGCCAGCATGATGTTCACGCCGAAGGGCTTGCGGGTGAGTTCCCGGGCTTTGCGAATCTCTGCGCGGACGGCCTCCGGGCCGCCCAGGATGGACGAGATGATGCCCAGGGCGCCGGCCTCCGACACGGCGGCGGCCAGGCGGGCGTCGGCAATCCAGGCCATGCCGCCCTGAAACAGGGGCTTCTCGATGCCCAATATGTCGCAAAGGGGGCTCTTGATCATGATTTACGGCTTCTTTTTCTCCTTTCGCGCACCCGGTAGGCGCTTTCCACCATCAGCTGGTCCTGGAAGCAGCCGCGTGCAGCCAGGAGGTTGCAAACGCAGATGACCAGGGGCAGGATTACCGTCCAGCTGAACACCGGGCCTTCGAAGCTGAAGTACATCCAGGCCAGCCACACCTGCATGCCCAGGGCGACGATGGCACTGAGCGCGGCGAGCCGCATTTGCAGGATGCGGTTTTTGTACACGATGAGCGCGAGCACCACCATGCAGGCCAAGATGCCGAGCAGGATGGCGAAATAGGGGCGCTGCAACTGCAGGTAGGTCACTTTTACCAGCCCGTCAGGATCTGTGACGGTGTAGGCCGTACCGGCAAGCAGGACTACCACCAGTACGGTGGAAATAAGAAGATATAATGTTTGTATTCTCTGCCACATTACTCCTAAAATTTTACAAAGATACATACTTTTTTGTAAATTTGTAAATCAGTAATTTGCTATGAGCCTTTTGGAATCCATGTTCAGGCAGCAGTTCGGCTGCCATCCGGAAGCCGTGACTCCGCTCACCGGCTCGGGAAGTCACCGCAGGTATTTCCGTCTCTCCGGGCAAGGTTTTTCCGTCATCGGGGTAGAAGGCACCGACAAGCGGGAGAACGAGGCTTTCATCGCTTTGGACAGGCATTTCTCGGCCAAGGGAATCCGGGTTCCCCGGGTGCTGTGCGAAGAGGGCTTGTGTTATCTGCAGGAAGACCTGGGAGACGAGAGCCTTTACGGCAGGGCGGTGGAAGGCGGCCGCTTCAACCGCGCCCTTTTGCGAAAAACCATGCAGGAGCTGCCCCGGATCCAGATAGAGGGCGCCCGCGGCTTGGACTGGAGCGTCTGCTATCCCCAGCCCGCCTTCGACGGCCGCATGGTAGATTTCGACCTGAATTACTTCAAATACGATTATCTCAAGCTTGCGGGGGCCGAATTCGACGAAACCCTTCTCCAGGACGACTTCGACCGCCTGAAGGCCGATCTGCTCTCGGAACCGTCCCACACGTTCATGTATCGGGACTTCAACGCCCGCAATGTGATGGTCAGGGACGGGGAGCCTTGGTTCATTGATTTCCAAGGCGGAAGGAGGGGACCGCTGTATTACGATGTGGCCTCGTTCGTCTGGCAGGCCAGGGCGGCCTACCCGGCCGACCTCCGGGAGGAGCTGGTGAAGGCCTATCTGGATGCGCTTAAAGCGTATATGCCTGTGGACGAGGTGCATTTCCGGGAGCGGCTGCGGCTGTTTGTGCTGTTCCGGATGCTGCAGGTGCTGGGCGCCTATGGTTTCCGGGGGCTGTGGGAGCGGAAGAAGCACTTTATCGAGAGCATTCCTTTCGCCCTCAAGAATGTCCGGGAGCTGCTGCCGCTGCCGCAGTACCCTTATCTGTCCAAGGTCTTGGCCGCATTGGATACTCCGCGGGAAGTACAGCCCGCCGGTTCCTCCGTCGCATCGCCCCTTGTCTCTCCTGTTGGCTTAGCCCCCGGTGAAACATCGGCCCTGACGGTGACGGTGTACAGCTTTTCGTTCAAGAAAGGGATTCCCTCCGATGCTTCCGGGAACGGCGGGGGATACGTGTTCGACTGCCGGGGCACCCACAATCCCGGCAAATACGACGCATACAAGCAGCTTACCGGCCTGGACAAGCCCGTGACAGACTTCCTGGAACAGGACGGGGAAATCCTCCGTTTCCTGGAGTCTGTCTATACCCTGGTCGATGCCCATGTGCAGCGTTTCCTGGAACGGGGTTTCACGCATCTGCAGGTGAGTTTCGGCTGCACCGGCGGGCAGCACCGCTCCGTGTATGCCGCAGAGCACCTGGCCGCCCATCTGAAAGAACACTTCCCCGTAAAGGTGCATCTGGTGCACCGGGAACGGGATATCGTCAAAGATTTGTAATGGAACGAACCGCCATGATTTTCGCCGCCGGTCTGGGCACCCGGCTCCGGCCCCTCACAGACAGCATGCCCAAGGCCCTGGTGCCGGTGTGCGGGAAGCCGCTGCTGGAGCATGTCATCACAAAGCTGGTGGCGGCCGGCTATAACCGCCTGGTGGTGAACGTGCATCATTTCCCGGACCAGATTATCGGCTTTCTGGAGGAACACGATTTCGGGGTACCGGTGGCTGTCTCCGACGAGCGGGAGCAGCTGCTGGAAACCGGTGGCGCGGTGCGTCACGCCCGGCCGCTTCTGGGAGAAGGGCCTTTTCTGGTGCACAATGTCGATATCGTGTCAGACCTGGACCTGGCGTGGCTGCGCGGGCAGCATCGGCCGGATGCCCTGGCCACCCTGCTGGTGAGTGAGCGGAAGACGCAGCGTTATCTCCTTTTTGACGACAGTCTCCGTCTTGTGGGCTGGACGAACCTGGCCACCGGAGAGGTCCGGAGCCCTTACCCGGACCTGGACCCGGCCGCCTGCCGCCGCCTGGCCTTTTCCGGCATCCATTATCTCTCGCCGGGAATCTTCGACGCCTTCGACGCGCTGGAAATGCCCGGGCGTTTCCCCATCATGGACTTCTACCTCAAAGCCTGCGACCGCTATCCCATCTACGCCGCCGTTCCGCCCAGCCTCACCCTGGTGGATGTGGGAAAATTCGACACCCTGGCTGCCGCGGAGGAAATCTGCCGCTCGCTGCTGTGACTCGGGGGTGGAGGTTGTGGATGCAGAAGAAAATCAGTATCTTTACGGCATGGCACAGATCATGGGCATTATCAACCTCACCGAGGATTCGTTCTACGCCGCCAGCCGCACCCGGGCCGACGAGGCGGTGGAACGGGCCGGAAAAATGCTGCAGGAGGGGGCCGATATACTGGACCTGGGCGCCTGCAGTACTCGTCCCGGGGCGTCCCAACCGTCGGCCCTGGAGGAATGGACGCGGCTGGAAGGGAGCCTGAAAGCCATCCGGGAGGCTTTCCCGGAGGCGCAGCTTTCCATTGACACTTACCGCTCCTTCGTGGTGGAGCGGGCCTACGACGCCGTGGGACCGTTCCTGGTGAACGATGTCAGCGCCGGCACCCTGGACGCCGGGATGCTGCCGTTGGTGGGCGCCCTGGGTCTGCCGTACGTGGCCATGCACATGCGGGGCACGCCCGAGACCATGCAGGAGAATACAGATTATGCCGACATCACCGAAGAGGTGGCCGGCTATTTCGAAGACTTCGGCCGCAAAGCCGGGGAATACGGGATAGAAGACTGGATTCTGGACCCGGGTTTCGGCTTTGCCAAGACGGTGCAGCAGAACTACGAACTGCTGCGGAACCTGCACCGATTCAAGGCCTTCGGGCGGCCCGTCCTGGTGGGGCTGTCGCGGAAAAGCATGGTGTATAAACCGCTGGGCATAACGCCGGAAGAGGCGCTAACCCCTACACAGGTCCTGCATTTTGCGGCATTGGAAAAAGGGGCCGACATTCTCCGGGTGCACGATGTGGCAGAGGCCGTGCAGACGGATAAGCTTTATTCTACGATATATACGTCGTCTCCGGGGGCGGCGAACCGGTAGGTTTCCCGGGCATAGGCCTCGATGGAATCCCGGTTGGTGGACAGGTCCTGGATTTCCGCATCCATTTCCTCTATCTCCCGGCCCAGCCGGGCCATCTCCTTTTCCTGGTTCTTCACTTCTATGGAGGTGCGGATCCAGTTGAGGACGCTGGCATGGGAGAAAAACAGCAGCCACGCGGCCACCAGCGCCGTGACGATGATGACATAGGGGATGAAATAGTTGTGGTCGCTGCGCCTGAGCAGGCGCCATTTGCTGTTTTTGCCTTCCATTTGCAAAGGATATATTTCCTTAATTGCTGCGAATTTACTAAATTTGTCTGATTATCCGAAACTAAAATGATGAAAAATATGAAACCTACACTTTTGGTACTGGCGGCCGGTATGGGAAGCCGCTACGGCGGACTGAAACAGATGGACGGCGTTGGCCCCCATGGAGAAACCATTATCGACTATTCCATCCACGATGCCGTGGAAGCCGGGTTCGGCAAGGTGGTGTATATCGTCCGGGAGTCGTTCAAGGCCCAGATGGAAGAAGCCGTGCAGGCTAAATATGCCGGCGTGAAAACCATTGACGGAGAGCCCCTCCAGTTTGTTTTCGTGACCCAGGAGCTGAACAAGATCCCCGCCCGTTTCCCCCTGAATCCGGAGCGCGTGAAACCGTGGGGCACCGCCCACGCCGTGCTGATGGCGGCCGATGTCATCCACGAGCCTTTCGCCGTGATCAACGGAGACGACTTCTACGGAAAAGAGAGCTTCCGGATCCTGGCCGACTGGTGCCGCGCCCATGCCGCAACGGAGGGCAAGTACTGCATTGTGGGGTTTGAACTGGAGAACACCCTGTCGGAGAACGGCAGCGTTTCCCGCGGCATCTGCTCCTATACGCAGGAAGGCACCCTCACGGACATCGCCGAGCACCTGAACATCGCCCGCGAGGCAGACGGCAAAGTCTATGGAGACAACTCCGTCAGCGGAGAGAACCACGTAGAGCTGGCTCCCAAGGCCCTCTGCTCCATGAACATGTGGGGCTTTACGCCGGATTACTTCACCAAGAGCGCCGCCATCTTCGAGACCTTCCTGGAGGCCAATGCCGGGGAGCTCAAAAAAGAGTACTACATCCCTTACGCCGTAGATTGCATCGTGAAGGCCGGCAAGGGCTCCTGCGAAGTACTGTCCACCCCGTCCCGTTGGTTCGGTGTCACTTATAAGGAAGACCGCCCCGGCGTAGTGGCCAAGTTCGCCGAACTGGTGGAAAAAGGCATTTACCCCAGCCCCCTCTATTGATATGTCCGCTCCCGTTTTTCTGCAAAAAGGCCGCAAAGTCAACAATTACGACCTGTACGCCACCCATGCCTGGTATGTCCCGGGCATCAAAGGAATGTTCGGCATGCTGGGCTGGTTTCTGCTGGGCTCCCTGCTGGGGGCTCTGGTACAGTCCCTTTTCATGATTTTCGTGCCGATGGATGTCATCACCCGCTACGGAATGATTGTCGTTTACCCGCTGCAGTTCCTGCCCGCCATGATCTATGTGGCCCATGTGAGCCAGCAAAACAGCCTTTTCGAGACCGGGTACAAACTGAACAGCAGCAACTTCGGCCCTTATAAGGGATGGGTGATGGCCTTGGTCACCGTGGCCCTCACCTATGCCACCATGGTGGTGGCTGACCTGCCCAATTACTTGAATTTCAAGCTCTTCAACAGCATTCCGTTTATGCAGAAGTTCTACGATCTCATCGTAGAAGCCATGAAGCAGATGACCGGCGGCCCCTTCTGGAGCTCGTTCCTGGTAACAGCCGTTTTCGCGGCCGTGTTTGAGGAATGGATGTGCCGGGGTGTGGTGCTCCGGGGACTTCTCACCAAGATGAAACCCGGCTGGGCCATCGTGGTCAGCGCCCTGTTCTTCGCCCTGATCCACCTGAATCCCTGGCAGGCGCTCAACGCCTTCATCATCGGCCTGGTCATGGGGTATGTGTACTACAAGACGGGTTCGCTGCTCCTGACCATGCTCATCCATTTCGTGAACAACGGTACGGCGGTGGTGGCGTCGCAGTTCTCCACCGGGGATGAGTCCGAATTCTGGATTCAGATGATGCCTACGGGCGCCTACATCGTGGTATATGCCGTGGGGCTGGCGCTCTTCTGCCTTTGCCTCTGGGTTTTCTACCGCATTCCGCTCCTGCAGCAGCGGGGCAATGTGGACGAGATTCCCGTTGAAGACCTGTCTGTTAACGAGTAGTAAGTTATGTTTGTCGTACTGGAAGGCCTGGACGGGGCCGGTAAATCCACCCAGGTAAACCTGCTTAAAGAATACCTCACGGAGCGGACGGGAGCGCTGGAGTACATCCACTTCCCCCGCTACGACGCTCCGGTGTACGGAGACCTGATCAGCCGTTTTCTGCGGGGAGAATTCGGGGACAACGCCCATGTGCATCCGCAGCTGGTAGCCCTGCTCTTTGCAGAGGACCGGCACGGTGCCGCCGCACAGATGCGGCAGGTGCTGGAAGAAGGGAAAACCCTGCTCCTGGACCGCTACGTCTATTCCAACATCGCCTACCAGTGCGCCAAACTGCGGGATCCCCAAGAGCGTCTAAAGCTCCGGAACTGGATTTTCCGGACCGAATTCGAGGTGTTCGGCCTTCCCAAGCCGGACCTGAACCTTTTCCTGGATGTACCCATCGGCTTTGTGGAGCAGAGCCTTGCCAACAACCGGGAGGGTGCAGACCGCGCCTATCTGGAAGGGTGTCACGACATCCACGAGGCCGACATCGCTTTCCAGCGCGAAGTCCGGGATATCTACAGGCAGGAATCTGCGCGGGAGCCTCATCTGCTGCGGATAGACTGTTCCGCTCCGGACGGGGACATGCTCCCGGCCGCAGACATCTTCGACCGGGTCCGGGAGGTCGTTGACGGCCACCTGCAATGAAGTACACCAATCTCAGAATGCGCCGCTTCGTTGCGGTCCTGATCGGCCTGTTCCTGTTGTGCACGGGCCTGCTGAAGCTCATGGACCCTGTGGGTACCATGCTCATCGTCACGGAATACTGCAAATTCTTCCATATCGGCTTCCTGATCCCGGCGGCCAAGGCTATTGGCATCAACCTGGCCCTGGTGGAAAGCGCCCTGGGAATCGCCCTCATTACCGGAACGCTCCGCCGTTTCGCCGCATGGGTGACCTATGTGCTCCTGGGTTTCTTTACGCTGGTCACCCTGATCCTGTGGATCAAGAATCCGGAAATGGACTGCGGCTGCTTCGGGGAAGCCGTTCACCTCACCCATGCCCAGAGTTTTTGGAAAAACGTGATCCTGCTCCTGCTCTCCGTTTTCTCCTTTACGCCGATGCGCCACCTGGGCCATGCCTCTGCCCGCCGGAGACTGGCGGCTTTCGTGGGCTGGGCCTCCCTGATCGTGGTCCTGGTGTATTGCAACACCCATATCCCGCCGATAGACTTCACCGCTTTCGCCCCGGGATCCGTGCTCATGAACGAGCGCGACCAGGCCGCCGGGGAAGACAGAAGCTATCAGGCGGCCTTTGTCTATGAGAAAGACGGCCGGGAAAGCAGTTTCGCGCTGGACAACCTGCCGGACAGCACCTGGCATTTTGTGCGGGTGGATTCCCTTCGCCGCGAGGGTGTCCCGGACCAGCCGGAGCGCCCCATCCTTTCTTTCCGGGATGCGGAGGGGCATTATCTGGACCAGCTGGCCACGCAGGAACAGGTGGTGGTGTTCTCGGTCTATGAACCTGGCCGGGTCCATTGGGACCTGCTGCAGGAGCGCTGCCAGGCCGTGCGGGAGGCCGGCGCCCGTCCGCTCCTTCTTTCCACCCTGCTCCCGGAAGGACAGCAGTTGAAGGAAGAAGTGTACCTGGCCGACTACAAAACCCTGATCACCCTGAACCGGTCCAATGGCGGCGCCAGCTATTTCGACGAAGGGGAGCTGATCGCCAAATGGGGCCGACGCCAATTCCCTGCGGATATCCACGCCGTCCTGGCGGCGGATCCGGTGGATGTGTCCACGCGTCAGTCCGTAAAAAACCGCATCCAGGCGCAGGCTTTCTGCGTAATCCTGGGTGCGGTACTGATTCTGCTGTAAAGCGTTCCTGCTACAGGCTCCGTTTGATTTCCGTAATCTGGAAGGCCTCGATGATGTCTCCGGGGTGGATGTCGTTGTAGCGGTCCAGGCCACAGCCGCATTCCATGCCGGCAGGCACTTCCTTGGCGTTGTCCTTGCCGCGCTGCAGGGAAGACAGTTCTCCCGTGTACACCACGATACCGTCCCGGATCAGGCGTACGCTGGCTTTGTTCACCAGTTTTCCTTCCTTCACCAGGCAGCCTGCAATGGTGCCCACCTTGGAGATCTTGAAGGTCTGTTTCACCTCGGCGGTGGCGGTGACCTCTTCCTTCTTCTCCGGCTCCAGCATGCCCTCGATACCTTCCTTCACCTCGTTGATACAGTCGTAGATCACGGAGTACAGGCGGATTTCGATACCCTCCTTTTCCGCGGAGCGTCGGGCTTCGGCGCTGGGACGCACCTGGAAGCCGATGATCACGGCGTCGGAGGCCTCTGCCAGCAGGACATCGGACTCGCTGATGGCGCCCACGGCTTTGTGGATGACGTTCACCCTCACTTCCTCGGTGGAGAGCTTGATGAGGGAATCCGACAGGGCTTCCACGGAGCCGTCCACATCGCCCTTGACGATGACGTTGAGCTCCTTGAAATTGCCGATCGCAATCCGTCGGCCGATCTCTTCCAGGGTAAGGTGTTTCTGCGTCTTGATGCCCTGGATGCGGATGAGCTGTTCGCGCTTCTGGGCGATGGACTTTGCCTCTTTTTCGTCGGCCATGACATTGAACTTCTCACCGGCGGCGGGGGCGCCGTTCAGGCCCAGGATGCTCACCGGGGTGGAAGGCCCGGCGCTTTCCACTTTCTGGCCGCGCTCATTGTACATGGCTTTCACGCGTCCGTAGTAGGCGCCGGAAATGATCACGTCGCCCACGTGCATGGTTCCGTCCTGGACCAGGACGGTGGCCAGATAGCCGCGTCCCTTGTCCAGGGAACTTTCGATCACGGCGCCGCTTCCCATCTTCTTGGGATTGGCCTTGAGCTCCAGCAGGTCTGTCTCGAAGAGGACTTTCTCCAGGAGCTTGTCCACATTGATGCCCTTCTTGGCCGATATCTCCTGGCACTGGTACTTGCCGCCCCAGTCTTCTACCAGGATGTTCATCTCGGAGAGCTGCCGGCGGATGGTGTCGGGGTTGGCACCGGGCTTATCGATCTTGTTGATGGCGAAGACCATGGGCACGCCGGCCGCCTGTGCGTGGGCGATTGCTTCCTTGGTCTGGGGCATCACGGCGTCGTCGGCCGCCACGATGATGATGGCCAGGTCTGTCATCTGGGCGCCGCGGGCACGCATGGCCGTAAAGGCTTCGTGGCCCGGGGTATCCAGGAAGGTGATGTGCCGGCCGTTGGGCAGGGTGACGTTGTAGGCGCCGATGTGCTGGGTGATGCCGCCGGCCTCGCCGGCGATCACGTTGGAATTGCGGATGTTGTCCAACAGGGAAGTCTTACCGTGGTCTACATGGCCCATCACGGTGATCACCGGCGGGCGTTCCACCAGGTCTTCTTCCCGGTCGGGCTCCTGCTGCTGGATCTCTTCGGTAAGCTCTGCGGTTACGAATTCCACCTTGTAGCCGAATTCCTCGGCCACCAGGACCAGGGTCTCCGCATCCAGGCGCTGGTTGATGGATACCATCATGCCCAGGGACATGCAGGCGCCGATCACCTTCACCACCGGGGTGTTGTTCATCAGGGTGGCCAGGTCGTTTACGGTGACAAACTCGGTGACCTTGAGCACCTTGTTCTCCGCCGCTGCGGCTTCCATCTCTTCCTGGCTGCGGATGGCGGCGATTTCGCGCTTCTCCTTGCGGTGTTTGGCGCCGAAGTTGTTCTTGGTGCTTTCGTTCATCCGGGCGTAGGTCTCTTTCACCTGCTTCTGGATTTCCTTCTGCAGCTCTTCCTGTTCGGCCTCGGTCATGGCCGGCTTGAAGCGGTCGCCTTTCTTGCGGCCTTTTCCTCCGGCATCGGCCTGCTTTTTCTTGTTGTCGCTCTTCTTGGGGGCTTTCTCTGCCTGAACTTTGGTGACGTCCACTTTCTGGGAACCGCCACCCTTGATGCGTTCGCGTTTTTTGCTCTTTTTGGGATCGAACTGGGCCAGGTCAATCTTTCCTACGACCTTGAACGGAGCGGGAGCCTGGGCTGAAGGGGCGCTTTCCGCAGGGGTCGGGGCGGGTTTTTCCTCCTTCGGTGCTTCGGGCTCTGCCTCCGGGGCAGGTTCGGGTTCTGCTTTCGCTTCGGGTTCTTCGCCGGCAGCCACGGGGGCCTCTTCCGGGGCCGGTTCGGGTTCGGCGGCGGGCGCCTGCTCCACCGGGGCGGGAGCGGACTCTTCCGGGCTTTCCTGTTCGGGCTCTTCCGGGGCCGGGGCGGGAGTCTCCACCTCCGGTTCAAGCTCTTCCGGAGCCGGTTCGGGCTCTGCTGCAGGCTCTTCTGGGGCCGGGGCGGGTTCCTCTACAGGGGCGGCGGACACCGTCCGGGACAGGTTGTTGCTCTTGATTACGGTGATGCGCTCGGGCTCATACTCGTCCTCTTCGTCGTCCTGTTTCTTGGAAGCCTTGTCCAGGATCTCCGTCAGTTTCACATCCACCTTTTCGGCAGCTTCTTTCAGCTCCAGGTCCTTTCCAAACTTCTTGTGGAGCTCGGGTACGTATTCGTCCGACACCTTCATGTTTGGATTGGCGCTTTCGATGCCTGCACCCTTGGAGTTGAGAAAATCCACCAAGGTGTCCAGGCCGATATTGAATTGTTTAATGAGTTTCGATAGTCTGATTTCTGCCATATATAACCCCTTTTTTTTCTTACAAATGAATTAGTCTTCGAATTCCTCGCGCAGGATGCGGAGCACCTCTTCCACGGTCTCGTCTTCCAGGTCTGCCCGGGAGGCGATGTCGGCGGGAGAGAGGGCCATCACACTGCGGGCCGTGTCGCAGCCGATAGACTGCAGGCGCTCGATCACCCAAGGATCGATCACGTCGGAGAACTCGCTCAGGAGCACATCGTCCTCCTCTTCCTCGTTCTGCGGGAGTTCCCTCCAGACCTCGATTTCGCGGCCCACCAGCATGCCGGCGAGTTTGATGTTCACGCCGCCCTTGCCGATACCCTTCTTCACTTCCTCGGCCTGCATGTACACCTTGATCTTGTCTTCGGGACCTTCGCCCAGGTCTATCCGGGAGATATGGGCCGGATTCAGCGCACGGGTAATCATGAGCTGCGGGTTGGTGGTCCACTGGATCACGTCGATGTTCTCGTTGCGGAGCTCGCGGACGATACCCATGATGCGGGAACCCTTGACGCCGATACAGGCGCCGATCGGGTCGATGCGGTCGTCATAGGACTCGACGGCCACTTTGGCGCGCTCGCCGGGGATGCGGACCACCTTCTTCACGGTGATCAGGCCGTCGTAGATTTCCGGAACCTCCATCTCAAAGAGTTTTTCCAGGAAGGAATCCGTGGTGCGGGACAGGATGATGTAGGGCGTGGTGTTGTTCTTCATCTCCACGCTCTTGATAATGGCGCGGACAGAGTCGCTCTTCTTGAAGCGCTCGCCGGGAATCTGCTCGCTCTTGGGCATGCGGAGTTCGTTGCCGTCCTCGTCCAGGATCAGGACCTCGTTCTTCCAGGTCTGATACACCTCGCCGGTGAAGATTTCACCCACGCGCTCGGAGTACTTCTTGTACACGTTGGCCTTCTCGATGTCCATGATCCGGCCCTGCAGGTTCTGGCGGATGTTCAGGATGCCGCGACGGCCGAAGGAGGAAAGGGAAAGCTTGCGGGTGAAGGTGTCGCCGATCTCGTAGTCGTCGTCGCCGGTTTCCGCCTTGATCTCCTCTACGGTGATCTGGGTCACGGGATCTTCCACCTCTTCCACGACCTCGAAGTTCTGGTAGATTTCACAGTCTCCCTTGTCCACGTTGATGATAACGTCGAAGTTGTCGGCGCTGCCGTAGGTCTTGGCGAGCTGGGTGAGGAACACGTCCTTCAGAACGCCGAGCATCACCGGGCGGTCGATGCTTTTCTCTTCCTTGAAGTCCTTGAATGCATCGATCAAGGTCACTTCTTTCTCTTTTTCTTTTGCCATTATTATGTGTTTTATTTGAATTCAATGTACGGCGTCACGGAATTGATATCGGCAAGGGAGTACACGTCGTTGTGCTCCACCTTTTCCTTTTTCTTCTTCCCCTCTACCGCCTCCAGGGCCGTGTACTGCAGGGTGATGTCTTGCTCCGTAGCGGCCGCCAGGGTGGCGATGAGGCGTTTCCCGCCCTTGAATTTCACATCCACCTTGGAGCCCAGGGCCTTCCGGAACTGCCGCAGCACCTTGAACGGGCGGTCCAGCCCGGCCGACGACACCGTAAGGGCATAGTCTTCCACGTCCTGGTTGAAGGTCTCGTGCATCACCTTGTCAATGGCGGCACAGTCTTCCCAGTCCACGTCACCGACTTCCTTTTCGATGACGATCTCAATGTCGTTCTCTGCGCTCACGGTCACTTCCACCAGGAAGCAGCCCCGCTCTGATACAGCCGTTTCCACGGCCTGGATAATCTGTTCTTTTGTCATGGTTCCTAATAAAAAAGATAGGGGACCGCTGTCCTCTATCTCTCTTTCACGGGCGCAAATATACGCATAATATCCCAAAAATCCAAATTCTGCCTCCTCCTTTGCTTTTTTCAGACATCGGCTAAACCGTGTCAGAGATTGCAAGGGGAGGCGGGCCGGGTGAGCCAGAGGATGCTGTCGGGGCCTTCGTTGAAAAGGAGGTCCAGGATGGAAAGGCGGGGCGTGAAGCCGCCCAGGCGGTCGCGAAACACTTGGTAGTAAGGGCGTTCAAGGCCCAGGTCGGCCAAGACGGTGTCCGGCCGCTTGGGGTGGATGGCATAGCGGTAGTCGTCGGCCTGGCTGTCTGGAGCGGAATAGGCCGATGTGGGCACCAGAGAGCAGGCGATGCGGCAGCGGTCCAGGCACCAACGGATCAGCGACAGGTTCAGCTCCCAGAGGGTCTGCGGGTGGGCTTCCAGCAGGGGAAAGAGCGAGTCGCGGTAGTATTCGTAGTAGGCCGATGTCTCATAGGCCGTGTCCAGCGCCCGCTCTGTCCGCACGATCCAGGGTGTGGAATAGTCCACCCGCACGGAACAGATGTTCGCCGGGGAAGCTCCCCCTTCCAGAACCACCTCGGCTATTGAAGAGTCCCCGTCTCCCGGGTGACTGCGGAGGGCCCCCTTGCCCCCATGCACCACCGGTACCTGAAGCATCTGCGGACCGTCGGCGGCAAGGATGTAACAGCGGTTGCGGTAGCTCTGTTTCTGGTAGTTCTCGCAGGCTTCCAGGGCGGCTACAGACGGGAAAACCCTGTCGGGGGACAGGGTCATATCGCGTGCCGCCAGGGCGAACCAGCTGAGCGGCGGGAAATAGGCTGTGGACAGGAGCACCATGTCCTAGCGGTTCTGCCGGGGCTTGGGGATGATGCCGCGGCCCGACTTCCGGATGAAGCCCAGGATGGTATCCCGGCGCTCCGTGGCGGGGAAGTTGGCTTCTATGTATTCCAGGGCCTGGGTGGTGTTTCGCCCGGAGAAGTAGATGATGTCGTAGATGTCTTTGATTTCGTTCACCTGTTCCTCGGTGAAGCCGCGGCGCAGCAGGCCCACCTTGTTCACGCCCTCGAAGGAGACCGGATCGCGGCCTGCGAGGCAGTAGGGCGGAATGTCTTTGGAGATCTTGGAGTAGGCTCCCACAAAGGCATGCGTGCCAATCCGGCAGAACTGGTGCGCGCCGGCGTTTCCGGCCACTACGCCCCAGTCTTCTACATCCACCTCTCCGGCCAGGGCCGAATAGCTGACCAGGATGCAGTGCCTGCCCACATTACAGTCGTGGGCGATGTGGACGTAAGACATCACCAGGGTGTCGTCCCCGACACGGGTGACAGCCTTGCCGCTGGCTTTGGTTCCCCGGTTGATGGTGGCGCATTCTCGGATATTCACCCGGTCGCCAATCTCTACCCAGGACTCTTCTCCCTCGAATTTCAGGTCTTGGGGAATGCCGCCCACGACGGCGCCCGGGAAGACGGAACAGTTCCGGCCGATCTTCACATGGTTCAGGATGGTGGCGTGGTTCAGGATCCGGCATCCGTCGCCAATTTCAGTGTTTGCATCGATGAAGGCAAAGGGCCCCACCTCTACATTGTCCCCTAATTTGGCGTCGGGACTCACGTAAGCCAAGGGATGGATTTTGTTCATGTCGATTCTATTTTAACAGGGCCCTCAGGGCCTTGGCCGCCTTGGTATTGATGGAATGTCCGGGTTTATAGGCCGTGATGCGGGCGTTGAGGTAGCCTCCCGACAGACGGAGGTCTCCCAGCAGGTCCAGCATCTTGTGCCGGCCGCACTCGTCCGGGAAATGAAGCTGCAGGTTGTTCAGGTAGCCCTCGTCCGTGATTTTCACGCCGGGCAGGTTGAACAGGTAGGAGAGCGAGCTCAGCTGCTCTTCCGACACCGGATGCTCTACGATGACGATGGCGTTGTCCATGTCCCCGCCCTTGATCAGGTTGTTGCGGAACAGGTACTCGATTTCATGGAAGAACACGAAGGTGCGGCACACCCCGATCTCGTGGGCGTAATCCGTATTTTCGTCCCAGTGGGCGCTTTGCACCCCTAGGATTTTGGAGTTGAAATCCACGGTGATATCGGCCGACGGGGCGGCGGCAGGGTCTATCCGTACCCAGGAACCGCTTTTGTCGTCCCGGATTTCCAGCGACTGGGGGATGTCGATGTATTTGCGCGGAACTTCCAGGTCCTGCAGGCCGTCTTTCATGATGGCGTCTATATAGGGCTTGGCGCTGCCGTCAAGGATGGGGACCTCTATATTGTCCAGCTCTACCAGGGCGTTGTCTATGCCCAGTCCGGTAAAGGCCGACATCAGGTGCTCGATGGTGACCGCCACCGCCTCCTTGTCCGAGATGGTGGTGCTGCGGGCCGTGTTGGAGACATTCTCTGCCAGAGCCTCGATGATGGGTTTGGACCGGAGGTCTGTCCGCTTGAACTTAATGCCGAAATCTGCGCCTGCAGGCATCAGCTTCATGTGTGCATAAGTTCCGGTGTGGAGCCCTTTCCCCTGAAAATAATAGGTTTTCTTGAGGGTATGCTGGTTGCTATGCATCCGTGTGTTCAATTAAAAAAGTTTGCAAAGTTAAGCAAAATATCGGGGATTGCCAAAAAGGAGGTTATTCGGTCCCGGATTGCTTGAATTTTGCGTAGGCTTTCAGGTAGGTCTTGTGCGGAATCGCGGGTGTCCCGAACAGATATTCTCCCTCTTTCCGGACATTGCCGATGAGCCCGCTCTTGGCCAGGATGGTGGTATGGTCTGCGATTTTCAAGTGCCCCACGACACCCACCTGCCCGGCCAGGATGCAATACTTCCCGATCTGGGTGGAACCGGCGATGCCGCACTGGGCGGCCATGGCGGTGTGGTCTCCGATAATCACGTTGTGGGCGATCTGGCACAGGTTGTCGATCTTCACGCCGTTGCCGATGATGGTAGATTCCATCTGGGCGCGGTCCACGGTGGTGTTGGAGCCGATTTCCACGTCGTTTCCGATAATGACGTTCCCCAGGTGCTCGATCTTCTTCCAGCTGCCGTCCGGCTGGGGCGCATTCCCGAAGCCGTCCGAGCCGATTACTACGCCCGAGTGCAGGATCACGTTGTCGCCGATGACCATGCCGGGATAGATGCGCACCCCCGGATAGAAGATGCAGTTTTTGCCGATTTTGCAGTCTGCCCCGATGGTCACGTGCGGGTGGAGGATGGTGTTGTCTCCGATCACCGTACGGCGGCCGATATGGCAGAAGTCGTCCACCCACACCTTTTTCCCGAACCGGGTAGAGCAGTACCAGCGGGAGCGGAGGCTCCGGTGGCGGCGGTATTTCTTTTTCTGGTCTGCCACGTACTTCAGCAGGTCCGCCACCGCATTGTAGGCGTTCTCTACGCGGACCAGGGTGGCCTGGACCGGCTGTTTGGGCTCGAACGTGCTGTTCACCAGGATCACCGAGGCTTTGCTGGTGTACACGTACTGCTCGTACTTGGGGTTGGCGAAGAAACTGATGGCGCCGGGTTTTCCGTGCTCGATCTTGGCGAACTTGGTCACGGTGGCATCCGGGTTCCCTTCAACGGTTCCCTTCAGGATTTCCGCCAGTTGTTTTGCTGTTAGTTCCATATAATTAGATCAGCGGCTCTGCAGTCATGGCTGCGGGCTGCGCAATTCCCATGAGTTTGAGGATGGTGGGCGCCACGTTGCACAGGGCGCCGTCCTTAACCTTTTTCACCTTGTCGCCGGCGTTGATCACTACGAACTGGACGGTGTTCAGGGAGTGGGCCGTGTTGGGCGTTCCGTCGGCGTTGACGGCGAAGTCGGCGTTGCCGTGGTCTGCCGTAAGGAGCACGACATAGTCCTTGGCGATGGCCTCTTCCACCACTTTCCCGACCAGGCGGTCGATGCAGGTGACGGCCTGGGTGATGGAGGTATAGACGCCGGTGTGACCCACCATGTCACCGTTGGCGAAGTTCAGGATAATCATGTCCTGCTTGCCGCTGCGGATTTCTCCGATGAGTTTTTCGGCCACCTCGGGGGCGCTCATCTGAGGGAGAAGGTCGTAGGTGGGAACCTTGGGGGAGTTCACCAGGATGCGGTCTTCGTTCTCGAAGACGGTTTCGCGGCCGCCGTTGAAGAAGAAGGTCACGTGGGCGTATTTTTCGGTTTCGGCAATGCGGAGCTGGTGTTTGCCGGCCTTGGAGACAGTCTCTCCCAAGGTGTCCTGGACCAGTTCCTTGTCAAAGAGGATGTGCACGCCCTTGAACGAAGCGTCGTAGGGGGTGAGGCAGCAGTAGTACAGGGGGATGGTGTGCATTCCCTCTTCCGGCATGTCCTGCTGGGTGAGTACGGAAGTGAGTTCGCGGGCGCGGTCGTTGCGGAAGTTGTAGAAGATGATGGCGTCTCCTTCCTCGATGGTGGCTACCGGCTTGCCGTTTTCGGTGACCACGATGGGTTTGATGAATTCGTCCGTGACGTCGGCGTCGTAGCTGGCCTGGATGCCTTCCTGGGCCGATGCGAACGCGGCGCCCTTGCCTTCCACCAGGAGGTCGTAGGCCTCTTTTACGCGGGCCCAGCGCTTGTCGCGGTCCATCGCATAGAAGCGCCCGCAGACCGAGGCCACCTTGCCGGTGGTTTCCGCCATCTTTTCTTCCAGTTCCTTCACGAAGCCCAGGCCGCTGCGGGGATCCGTGTCACGGCCGTCCATGAAAGCATGCACATACACCTTGTCCAGCCCTTCTTCCTTGGCCACGCGCAGGAATTCGTACACATGGTCCAGCGAGCTGTGCACGCCGCCGTGGGAGGTGAGGCCCATCAGGTGAAGCTTCTTTCCGCTTTTTTTCACGTACTCGTATGCAGCCTTGATCTCCGGGTTGTCCAGCAGTTTGTGCTCCCGGCAGGCGATATTGATCTTCACCAGGTCCTGATACACCACGCGGCCGGCACCCAGGTTCATGTGGCCCACCTCGGAGTTGCCCATCTGGCCGTCCGGAAGACCTACATACTCGCCGCAGGCCTGCAGATGGCTGCTGGGATACTTGGCGCGGATGGCGTCGATGTTGGGCGTGCCCTGGGTCCAGATGGCATTGGAATAGTCGTGACGGCCTTCACCCCAGCCGTCCAGGATCATGAGAAGTACTTTTCTGTTCATATCGTTTTCTTTTATTAGCAAATTGTGTGCAAAAAGGGCCGATTTTGCACTTGGCCGCCCCTTATTTGCCTGTTCCGAGTGCAAAAACGCTTGATTTTGCACTTGGCGGCGCAAAGTTAATCATTTTTCACGGAAATGCGAAGGATGCGGCGGGTGGAGGCCGTCACCCGGACGCCGTGGTCGATGCAGTGGCCCGCGACGGCCAGGATGTGGTGCCGGTCGGCGGGGGAGCGCAGCAGCGGCACGAACGGTTTTTCGTCGGCGGGGATGTGGTGGTCCGTGAACCAGTCCTGCATCTTTTTCTTTCCGGGAGCGCCCAGCGGCTTGATCCAGTCGCCGCTTTCCCACGGGCCGAAAACGGGTGTGCTCCCGGCCGGAAAACCGGCTGCGTCGGCATCCATGATCAGCGTCCCGGCAGGCTGTTTCACCGGCTCCGTCCCGTCCCAGGTCTCTTCGTGCACGGAGAATTCGTTTTCCGACAGGGAAGTAACCCCTCGCACTGTCTCGGGCAGCGGGCCCCTCCCTCTGACACGGCCTGGGGTGGCCATGGCCCCGGAGGCATCCCCCTCCCTCATTTCATGCGCAAAACGCTCCATGTCCCGGTTCAGGGTTTGGATGAAAGAAGGGTTGATTTCACGGAACACCGGGAAAACCAGGTTGCGGAGTTTGTTCCGCTTGAAATCATTCTCCGCGTTGGTGCTGTCTTCCCGCCAGGGGACGCCGTGCTCCCGGGCGAAGGCCTCGATCTCTTCCCGGGTTTGCTCCAGCAAGGGTCTCAGTAGGGGAATGTCCCCAAAATCCGGGTCCGGGATAAAGCCATGGGCCTTCATGCCCATGATGCCGCGCAGGCCTGTCCCGCGCAACAAATTCAGAATCAGCGTTTCTGCGTTGTCGTTGGCGTTGTGGGCCACGGCCACGGCCTCATAGCCGAATTCCCGGCAGAGCTGCCCGAACCAGTGATAGCGCAGCCGTCGGGCCGCCATTTCAATGGAAATGCCTTCCGCCCCGGCGAAGGAGTGCGTGTCGAAGCGTTTCACGTGGCAGCGGATGCCATGGCTGTGCGCCCAGGAACGCACCAGGGCTTCGTCGGCATCGCTTTCCGCACCCCGCAGCGAGAAGTTGCAGTGCGCAATGGCAAAAGGCCCGCCTTGGAGACGGACCTTTTCTGCCAGGCACATCGAGTCGATGCCTCCGCTGACGGCGACAAGGATCATTTCTTGTTGGTGATGGTGTAGGTGAAGCCGAACTCCAGGAATTCCCGGAACTGGACTCCCTTGGTATCCGCCTTTCCGTCGCGGGTGGTGTCGCGCACCAGCACGCAAGGGTCGTAGATGAGGTTGGTGGATACGGTGAGGGCGAAGTATTTGGCCAGTTTCCAGAACACCTTGTTGTCCCAGGTGAGGCGGGGCTCCACCTTGGGCGTGAGGTAGTTGTAGAAGGCGGTGAACTGCGTGGTGTAGGAGAAGGCGTCGTTGATCACCCAGGCTGCGTCGGCCTTGATCTGGGCGCCGAATTCCATACGGACCGACCGGAAGAGGTCGAAGTTCCTGTCGGCGTTGGCCTGCTTGCGGGCGTCGGCGCTGTCATTCTCTTTCAGCGCCATGCCGTACGTGTAACGCAGGTCGGGGATGCCCACGATTACGGCGCCGCCGGAGATGGGCGCCACGTTCAGGGAGAACCAGGGGGCGGGGGTCCAGAGGGCACCGATACCTACATTGACGTAGGCGGGGGCGAAAAGGCCCGACTTGAGGACGCGGGCGTTCTCCCAGTCTCTGGTGGACGGCTCGATCACATTGCCATCCGCGTCTTTGGCCGTGGCCGGCGTCTTGTAGTCGTAATTGTTCCCAAACTGGGTCTTGAAGTCGAAGCTGCCGGAATAGGCCAGATTCTTCACCGGGGTCTCATAGCCCCACTTGGACTCCAGATAAATGCGGTCCTTGTTCTTCTGGATGATGGGCTTGTCTGCGCTGTAAAGGAAACCGTAGTCCAGCTGCAGGCGGTTGGTGCCGATAAGCTTGTCTTTGGCGTAGTTGGCGCTGGCATCCACGTTGCCGGCCAGCGACACATTGTTGTAGCCGCCGGCGGCCCACTGGCTCAGGTAGGTCTGGCCGAAGTTGATGTTGGTGAGGATGGTATTGGTCCAGTAGCGCGGCTTTTCCACGGGCACGGGGACATCGTCCGCGGCGCTGAGGGCTGCGGCTGCGGCGGCTGCGGCTTCCTGGGTATTCTGGGCCGATGCCATGACGGCTAGGCCCGCGGCGATCACGGTAAGGAAAATCTTCTTCATAGCTGTTATTTTAGATTCTTCGCATGCGCTCGGAATGACAAAGGACTAATAGGAACGGGCAAAGAGGACCCGCTGGTGGGAAGGCTTGCCGGTGTAGATGCACTTGCCTTCCTCCATGCACACGGCGCTGTCTACGGGGATGCAGCGGATGGTGGCTTTGGTCTCTTCCTGGATCTTGGCCTCCGTTTCCGCGGTGCCGTCCCAGTGGCAGAGCAGGAACCCGCCCTTCTCGATCTCCTCCTTGAACTCTTCCCAGGTGTCTACCTTGCGGATAGAAGCGTCCCGGAAGGCCAGGGCCTTGTCGTAGATGCTCTTCTGGATGTCTTCCAGCAGGCCGATGATGCGGTCTTCCAGGCCTTCCAACGGTTCCGAAATCTTTTCCAGGGTGTCGCGGCGGCACACTTCCACGGTACCGTTCTGCAGGTCCCGCGGGCCCATGGCCAGCCGTACGGGAACGCCCTTGAGCTCCCATTCCGCGAACTTGAAGCCGGGACGGAGGGTGTCCCTGTCGTCCACCTCTACGCTGTGTCCCTTGGCCTCCAGTACCTTCTTGAGGGAGAACATCTTGTCCAGCACGGCGTTACGCTCCTCGTCGGACTTGTAGATGGGAACCATCACCACCTGGATGGGGGCCAGGGCGGGCGGCAGCACCAGGCCGTTGTCGTCTCCGTGGGCCATGATCAGGGCGCCCATCAGCCGGGTGCTTACGCCCCAGGAGGTTGCCCATACATAGTCTTCCTTCCCCTCCTTGTTGGTGAAGGTGACGTCGAAGCTCTTGGCGAAGTTCTGGCCCAGGAAGTGGGAGGTGCCGGCCTGGAGGGCTTTTCCGTCCTGCATCAGGGCCTCGATGGTCATGGTGTCCAGGGCGCCGGCGAAGCGCTCTCCCGGGCTCTTGTGGCCCACCACTACGGGAAGGGCCATCACCTCGCGGGCGAACCGGGCATAGATGTTCACCATCTGCTCTTTGCGCTGTTCTGCCTCCTGGGCGGTGGCGTGGGCGGTGTGGCCTTCCTGCCAGAGGAATTCGGCCGTTCTCAGGAACAGGCGGGTGCGCATTTCCCAGCGCACCACGTTGCACCACTGGTTGCACAGCACGGGAAGGTCTCTCCAGCTGTGGATCCAGTTTTTATAGGTATTCCAGATAATGGTCTCCGAGGTGGGCCGGACAATCAGTTCCTCTTCCAGTTTGGCTTCCGGGTCCACCACGATGCCATTGCCTTTGGGGTCGTTCATCAGGCGGTGGTGGGTGACCACGGCGCACTCTTTGGCGAATCCGGCCACGTGTTCCGCCTCACGGCTGAAAAAGCTCTTGGGAATGAACAGGGGGAAGTAGGCGTTTTTCACGCCCGTTTCCTTGAACATGCCGTCCAGGATATGCTGCATCTTTTCCCAGATGGCATAGCCGTAGGGCTTGATGACCATGCATCCGCGCACGGCCGACTGTTCTGCAAGATCTGCCTTCACTACCAGGTCGTTGTACCACTGGGAGTAATTATCTTGCCTTCTGGTTACCTCTTTTGCCATAATTTTATTGTTTTTTATCTTTTTTGTGCTTATAATTGCTCCCATAAAGCGGAACTTTGGTTCAAATTTTGAAATAGGTTCCGTGAGCGGGAGATCGTGCCCGCAAAGATACTTATTTTTATTGGATAAAAGGAGGTACTGACAATGAAAAAGAGATTTATGGCATATGTGCTCGGCGCTTTTGCCACCCTGTCCTGCGCTTCGGTTGCCGGCCTTCAGACCCAAACCTACGACGACGGCATCTACACCCGTCCTGCCGTGGCGGAGGCTCCGGCCGTAACCCAGGACCAACTGGACAATCTGCTCGCAGACAGCCGCTCATCAGAGGCTTATATTCTCAACGGAGGGGACACCCTGGTGGTTCCCGCCGGAAAAAGCATCCGTATCGGCCAGAATAACACCGTGATCACGGTAACGGACACCCCGGACTGGATGTGGAACTATTCCTTCGCCTACAGCCCCTGGTATTTCCGGGACTATTATTTCTATCGTCCCTGGTATCATTACAACCCCTGGTATTACAGCTCCTGGTACTACGATCCCTGGTACTATGATTCCTGGTACTACAATGATTACTGGTACGGTCCGTACCGCTACGGGGTGTACAGCCCCTGGTACTATGGCGCCTGGAACTACTGGTACGACCCTTATTATTATGGGTACCATTACTGGACGCACCCCTATTATTTCTACGACGGCTATTATTACGGTTACTACGGCGGCGGCCATCACCGCTGGGAGCCTTCCCTGGCTTCCTCGCTGGGGCACCGGGAAGGGAACTTCTCCCTGCGCGGCGGCGCTGCGCAGCCCCGGAGCGGCGTTGCCCGTTCCTCTTCCCAGAGCCGTTCCGCTTCGGTTTCCCGCAGCGGCTCCGGCAGCTCGGTCCGTACTTCCTCGGCCCGGAGCACTTCCGGTACGCGCACCACTTCCGCAGCCCGTACCAGCCGCGCCGCCCGTTCCGCTTCCGGACTCAGCAGCGCTTCCCGCACGGGTGTAACCCGCTCGGCCGGCACTGCCGGTACGGGACGCTCCGTCCAAAGCCGTCCTTCCACGGGTGGAAGCCGCGCTTCGGGCAGTGGCTCCGGCGTTTCCCGCTCTTCGGGCAGCGGCAATTACCGCAGCTCTGCCTCCGGTAACTACCGCAACTCCTCCGGCAGCGCCACCCGCTCCTCCGGCGGCTATTCCGGCAGCAGCAGCCGTTCCTCCGGCGGTTACTCCGGCAGCACCAGCCGCTCTTCCGGCGGTTACTCCGGCGGCGGCAGTGTCTCCCGCTCTTCCGGCGGCAGTTATTCCGGTGGCGGCAGTTCCAGCCGCTCTTCCGGCGGCTCTTCCGGTGGCGGCGGCTCGCGGTCTTCCGGCGGGCGCAGATAATTAATTGACGAGTGAAAATGATGAAAAAACTGATTACCCTCTTTGTCCTGGCAACGGCCGCTTGGGGGGCCGCTGCGCAGACCTGGCAGGATGCCTTCCTGTTCTCCGAGAATGTTTATTCAGGCACAGCCCGTACCGTGGGTATGGGCAATGCCGTCACCGCCATCGGCGGAGACCCCGGCTCGCTGGTGTTCAACCCGGCCGGCTCGGCCGTGGCCTCGTATTCCCAGTTCTCCATTACGCCGGGCGTCACTTTCTCTGCCGCCAGCGCAACGGGAACCATCCTTCCCGGCGACACCCGCCCCATCGGCTTCGCAGACCAGTACCAGACCGGATATGCCAGGGCCAAACTGCCCAATGTCTCCTTTGTCACCACCTACGAAACCGGCAGGCGGCACGGAATCAAACGGTATTCCCTGGGTTTTTCCTACAATGCCACCAATAACTACACCCACCGCTTCAACGCGGCGGGCGTCAACCTGGACAATTCCTACGCGGCGTCGCTGGCCTCCTCGGCCGACGGCTTCGCCAAGGATGTCCTGGGCGCGGAAGACTGGTATTACTATGGCGATGCGTCCCGCATGCCTGCCTGGGTGGATATGGTCGGGTACCGCAGCGGCATGATCAACAGCGTGGACGGCATGGACGGCGCCTATATCGCCCTCACCGAGTCCATGGACGGGCAGGGGAATTTCCGCCTGGCCGCCCCTGTCTTCCAGCAATACGGCCGCCAGTCCACCGGCTACAAGAGCGATTTCGTGGTCAACTTCGGCGCCAATGTCTCCGACGTGTTCTATTTCGGCGTGAACCTGGGCGTGATCAACCTTAAATACAACCAGGTCCAGTACTGGCAGGAAAGCCCGGAGAGTGAAGACGAGTTCCCCACCATCGGCTATTCCGACGGCACCACGGCCCGTTTCTCCAACCTGCTGATGCAGCAGAATTACCGGGCCAGCGGAACCGGCCTGTACTTGAAGGCCGGCGTGCTGTGGCGCCCCACGGCGTCGCTCCGCCTGGCGGCGGCCGTCCAGACGCCCGCCACCGTCCGCATCACCGAGCGTTACGGCTATAAGGGACAGGTCACCCTGTCCGGCAAGGCTTCCCCGTCGGCCAGTTCCCCGGAAGACGAGTGGAGCTACCAGATCCGGATGCCCCTGCGGGTGAATGCCGGCCTGGCCTATTCCGTGGGCAATGCCGCCGTTCTCAGCGCAGACTATGAGTTTGTCAATTACGGCGCTTCGCGGTATGCCACCCTTTCCTCCGGAGACGATTCTTTCGTGGAGACCTCCTTCTCCGGTGTCAACGCCGACATCTCCGCCAACCTGGGCGGAACCCACATGCTCCGCGTGGGCGCAGAGGTGAAGCCGCATCCCGCCGTGGCCATCCGGGCCGGTTACAACCTCACCACCGGTGCGGAGAAAGAATTCGCCTCCCTGCTCAGGCACGCCTTCTCGCTGGGTGCAGGCTGGTCTTCCAGCGGGTCCTTCTATCTGGATGCCGCCGTACGGCTGCGCACGGTTCCCGCCGAATACCTCATCCCTTATTATTACTATGTGGCCACGGATCCCAACCGCTATTATGAGAAGTATATCCGCGAGGACGTGATCACCCCCGAGATTGAGGTGAAGTCCATGTTCGTGGACGCCCTCCTCACCCTGGGATGGCGGTTCTGACACGCCTGTTCCTGCCAATTTGTCAGCCCGGAACGGCTGGCACGATGTTCGATAAAAACAGAGACGTCGCCCGGATCGGGCGGCGCCTCTCCGTTTTGGGGAGCCTGAAAGGAAATAATAAATAAAAAAGGAATCATATTATGGGAAAAATTATCGGAATCGACCTTGGAACCACCAATTCTTGCGTGGCTGTGATGGAAGGCAACCAGCCTACCGTCATCATTAACAACGAGGGGCAGCGCACCACCCCTTCCGTGGTTGCTTTCACGGACGGCGGCGAGCGCAAGATCGGCTCTCCGGCCAAGCGCCAGGCCATCACCAACCCCAACAACACCGTGTTCTCCATCAAGCGTTTCATGGGTGAGACCTATGACCAGGTGAACACCGAAGTAAACCGCGTGCCCTACAAAGTGGTCCGCGGAGAAAACAACACCCCCCGGGTAGATATCAACGGCAAACTCTATACGCCGCAGGAAATATCGGCCATGATCCTTCAGAAGATGAAGAAGACGGCCGAGGAATACCTCCGCCAGGAGGTGACGGAAGCCGTGATCACGGTTCCGGCGTACTTCTCGGACTCCCAGCGTCAGGCCACCAAGGAGGCCGGCCGCATTGCGGGCCTGGATGTGAAGCGTATCATCAACGAGCCCACGGCTGCTGCCCTTGCCTACGGCCTTGACAAGAAGGACAAGGATATGAAGGTGGCCGTGTACGACCTCGGCGGCGGTACGTTCGATATCAGTATCCTCCAGCTGGGCGACGGCGTGTTCGAGGTGCTCTCCACCAACGGCGACACCCATCTGGGCGGTGACGACTTCGACCAGGTGATCATCGACTGGCTGGCCGCCGAGTTCGCCTCCGAGAACGGCGGTGTAGACCTCAAGAAGGACCCGATGGCCCTCCAGCGTCTGAAGGAAGCGGCCGAGAAAGCCAAGATCGAGCTCTCCAGCCAGACCTCCACGGAGATCAACCTGCCTTATATCATGCCGGTGGACGGCGTGCCCAAGCACCTGGCAAAGACCCTGACCCGCGCCAAGTTCGAGCAGCTCTCCGACGCCCTGTTCCAGCGCAGCATCGCCCCTTGCCGCCAGGCCCTGAGCGACGCGCACCTGAACCCCTCGGACATCGACGAAGTCCTGCTGGTGGGCGGTTCCACCCGTATCCCTTACGTGCAGGAACTGGTGAAGAACTTCTTCGGCAAGGAGCCCAACAAGAGCGTGAACCCGGACGAGGTTGTAGCTATCGGCGCTGCCATCCAGGGCGGTGTGCTCGCCGGTGACGTGAAGGATGTGCTGCTGCTGGATGTGACCCCGCTGAGCCTGGGTATCGAGACCCTGGGCGGCGTGATGACCAAGCTCATCGAGTCCAACACCACCATCCCGGCCAAGAAGAGCCAGA
>CAMHST010000027.1 GCA_946187865.1 uncultured Bacteroidales bacterium | reverse complement strand
CAGTTGCCTTGTTCAGGGAAACTGTTTTGTAGCTAAGTGTGTCCACTGTCTTGATTATTAATGGTTTAACATAAAAAATGCGATCCCCCCATAGTCAGAGGGACCGCAAAGGTACGAATTTTTTGCCATAAAACAAAGAAAATCAGAAATGCCAGCCGCAGAAAAGCATCACAAGGTGCACGCTGATGGCCCCGGTACGGTTGTACTCAGGGTACTGTCTCATGGCATTGAGTATGCCGATATGGGCCTCCACGCCCCACTGGAAATGCCGGCCGTGGCGGAAGGTCATTGATGGCCGGACACCAAAGTCGGCCCGGTTGAAGGTCTCTTTCCGGTTCAGCGGGTCTGACGGGTCCGCATCCACATAATAAGTGTCAGGAACAACCATATAAGACACAACCGGTGCCAGTCCGTATATCACATTGGACGCGGGCTTGTGATACCGAAGGGACAGGGACAGGTCGGCATAGGCCATCCCGTCAAAATCTGCGCCCACGGCAAACAGGAAAACAGGCATGCCGGCACGCAGGCCGACCTCCGGCATGAGCGAAAAACGCTCCGACAAAAACACGTCCAACCCATAGGCCAGCTGAACGGCCGCACTAAGGTTCTGATATGACTTGGCATGGCTCCCAGTCTCAAAAGAAACGCCCGTTCCCAGCCGGATGTTGTGCTCCAGCTTTTTCCGGGTCCCCTGCTCCTGGGCGAAACCGGTGTAACCTGTCAGCAGTAAGACACAACAAAAACAAATCTGAGCTAACTTGTTCAGCATATTAAATTGATATTAGATATTATATATTACCATTGGCTTCTACTGCAAAGTTAGAACAACTCGGACGAAATACAAATACCAAGGCCAAGCTCACATGGGCTTGATGCAGTACACTTGGTCCCCCGACACGGCATATTGCCATGTTGCAGGCTGTAATGCCCTACAAGGCCGATTTCACTTGCAACATGGACGGGAAAACCAGGTCTGCGGCTTAAACCATGGCCATGTCGCAGGCTAGACTGCCACGAGAGGCCGATTGCGGTTGCAACACGGCAATATTTAAAGCCAAGAATGGAAGCACATATTATCCCGTAAAGACACAAGCGGTTAAGCTCCACCAAGAGCCAACTTCAACAGCTCGGCGGAAGGGGCATCCGGGCCGGGCTGCGGCAGCAGATACCAGCGGACGGTCCAGTCCAGCTTCTCGCCGGGGGCCAGGGTGGTATAGGCACCCTGCTCCTCTATCTCCACAAAGGTTTTGCCCGTGTTCACATAGACCTGGATCTCGGCCTCGGCGGGGGCGGCCTCACCGTCGGCCAGGTCCGGGAACTTCTTCACAAACAGCACGCCGCCGGAGCTGAATGCCAGCCAGCCTTTGCCGTTCGCATTGATCTTGCGGTTTTCTCCAGCCTCGTCCATGACGTACCAGGCGGCACCATCCCGGAACTGGAAAGGAATGAGGGCCATGTTGTTGCCGGGCTCCACGGCCGGGGCGTCAAAGAAGAGTACGCCGCCGTTGGGGACGCGGGAGATCTCCCAGGGCGCCACCTGGCGGGTTTCCCCGGACTCGTTGAAAATGGTGTAGGTAATCACGATGGCGCCGTCATTGGGGCACACATGGAACTTCTTGCCGATCCGGTAGCCGAAGCGCTCGGACTTCTCTCCGGTGAGTACCAGTACATCGCCGCTCAGATTGGCCTTGTAAGGCTTGCTGTCGTACTCGGGCACGGGCGGCCAGTTCCACTGGGCCTGCGGGGAAGTCCAGAAGGTGCTGCCGAAGGAGTTCGGGAAGCGGGTCTGGGAAAGGACCTCCTTGTCTTTATACTTGAACGAGAGTATTTTTCCGCCACGGGCGGCATCTACCGTCAGGGACATGTCTCCGGAGGTAATGCAGTACTGCGATTCGCTCACAGCCTCAATCTTCTGAGCCTGGGCAGCGACAGCGCCCAAAAACAGGGCGGCAAAAATCAGGGAAACAATCTTTTTCATAACATTGGCGTTTAGTGTATGGCAAAGATAACAAAAACCTTGCTGCAAGGGTGAGCGGCATAGCCCAAATGCTTTCAATTATCCGTCAAAAAACCGGCCCGCATCCAGAAGACGCGGGCCGGCGTAACATCTATTTAATCAGGAAACGATTAATAGCCAGGGTTCTGGACCAGGTTCTCGTTCACGGAAGTGGCGGAGTACGGGAACGGCATCAGCTCATGCTTGCCGGCCTTGAAGCCGTGCTCAAGCTTGGAGTTGTTCTTTTCGTAAACCACATAGCCTTCGTGCGTGGCAGCGCCATCGGTGAACATGCGGTCTCTCTGCATAGGATGCTCCTCACCCATAGAGGCAAGCTCCTTGGCGGCGTCACCCCAGCGGACCAGGTCGGCCCAGCGGCAGCCTTCGTTGAACATTTCCAGGAACTTCTCGTTCTTGACTTCGGTCATGTTGAGCGTGGTGCTCACGTGCTTGGCACCGGCACGGGTCTGGATGGCGTTCAGGGCGGCCAGACCGGCACCGGAAGTCTCACCCAGCTGGGCGCAGGCCTCGGCATACATCAGCAGCACCTCTGCGTAACGCATCAGGTGGAAGTTGCGGTCGTTCCACATACCCTGCTGGATGTCCTTGGCCAGGCTGATGGTCTTCCAGGTCAGGTAACCCTCGACGCAGAACATACCGGCAGCCGTGCTGGATCCGCGGGCGGGGTCTTTCTTCTTGTCTTCCAAGGTAGGATAATCCTTGTCGGTAGGATAGGCCAGGTCGGTCTCGGGATTGCCGCTGATGCCGATGGCTTCGTCATAAGTCTTGATGAAAGCCTTGCGGCGGTCGGAATCCATGCCGTCGTTGTTGATCAGGGCCTCTGCGTACTTCTTGGTTACACCGGAGAAGCCCCAGCCCTGGTTGTACATGGCGGAAGGAATGCCGGCCGTGTGGTCCCAGCGCCAGTTGCCGGAGTGGGCGGCCATCCAGGTGGTGTGCACGATCTGGGCGGTAACACCGCTGCCCCAGACAGGAATGGAGCTGTTGAAGTCGATGTTGTACTCGAAGATCTTCTCCGCGCTGCCGTCGCCTTCCACTTCCCACAGGGAGTGGAGCTTGTTACCGGGAACGAGGGCATATTTGCCGGAGTTGATCACCTTTTCGAGGTCGCTCTTGGCACCGTTGTAGTCGCCCATGAACAGGCGGGCCTTGCCGGCGAAGGCATAGGCAGCGCCCTTGGACCACCTGTAGGTGAGAGCCTTGTCCTCGGTGCTGGCCCTTTCGGTAAGGTCGGCAGCGGCAGCTTCAAGCTCCTCGGCGCACCATTTAAGCAGTTCCTGATGGTCGGAGTTACCAGGCTTGTCGGTAGCACTAAGCACATGGTCTACGAGCGGCGGGGTGCCGAAGGCGATGGCCAGATACAGATGATAGGCGGCGCGCATGGCACGGGCCTGGGCGATGAGGTCTTTCTTGGCAGGGGTGCTGGGCTCGAAGTTGTCAATGACCAGGTTGGCCGTATAGATAATCTGATAGGACTCTCCGTAGAAGTTGGAGCAGACCTCATTGGTGACATCCGTACGGAAGTCGGAGAGCTGTCCGGCATAGTCGCAGTCGCCGTACTGGCCGCCACCGGCGTACACATCATCGCCGGGAAGGCTGAACAGGTAATTCATCGGGACATAGATACGGTAGTTACCTGTGGTGCGGATGGCCTGGTCGTACATGGACGTCACCGCAGACTGGCAGCTTTCGTCGGACCCGTCATAGAAGGCCTCGTAGGAGACCACACCCTTCTGCTCGATATCAAGCCTGTTCTGGGAACAGGATACGGCAGTGAGAGCAATCGCTAAGATAGGGATGATATATTTTTTCATTGCTTTCAAGATTAAGAAGGATTAGAATGTAAAGTTGATACCACCCATCAGCTTCTTGGAAGTAGGATAGGAACCGAAGTCGAATCCCACGGAGGAAGCGGAACCGGCAGAAGCGGTTTCAGGGTCGAAGCCGGGATACTTGGTGAAGGTGAAGTAGTCGTCCAGGGAGACGAAGATACGAACATTCTTGATGAAGATCTTGCTGAGGAGGCTCTTAGGCAGGGTATATCCCAGCTGGATCTGCTTGATCTTGAAGAAGGAACCGTCGAAGAGCATAGCGCTGGAGCTCCAGAACTTGCCGTTGGAAGCGGTGCTCGCTGCGCTGGGCATAGAGGCGTTGGGGTTGGCGGAAGTCCAGGCGTTCTTGTGGAAATACTCCAGGGAGTTGGCCAGCGGACGGTCCGGACGGTAGGTCACAGGATAAATCTTGTTGCCACCCACACCGGTACCGAAGACGGTGAGGTCGAAGCCCTTCCAGGCGGCGTTGATAGTAATACCATAGGTATACTTGGGGATACCACTGCCCAGGTCCATCATATCGGCATCGCCCAGGGAGCCGTCAGGTTGGTCACTGTCCGGGCTGACATCCCGGATAATAGGGTCACCGGTCTCCTTGTTTACGCCTTCGTATTTGTAACCGCGGAAGTACCATACGGGATGGCCCTGCTCGAACACGGTGGTGAGCTCGACGGAGTTGGGCGTGTTGCCGGAATTGATTCTGGAAATGGAAGGATCCAGGTAGGTCACCTCGTTGTGGAGGGTGGAGAAGTTACCGGTAACGCTGTACACGAAGTCGCCGATCTGGTCTTTCCAGCTGAGTTCGAACTCAACACCGGTGTTGAGCACGGAACCGGCGTTGATGGTGGTGCTGGAGATACCGAGCTCTGCCGGAGGGTTGATGTTCACGAGCAGGTCCTTGGTTTCCTTGCGGTACCAGTCTACGCCCAGGGAAAGTTTGTCGTTGAGGAAGCGGGCGTCCAGACCCACGTCCACCTGATGGGAGGTCTCCCACTTCAGGTCAGGGTTGGCCAGGCCGGAAGGACGGGAACCATAGGCAGGAGCGTTGTTGTCTCCGTTATACTGATAATAGGTGCTGTTGTAGCGGATGGTAGCTGCATACGGATAGCCGTTCAGCACGGCCACATTACCGTTCACACCCCAGGAAGCGCGAAGCTTGAGGAAGGAGACGGCCGAACGGGACACGTTGTTCTTGAAGAAGGGCTCGTTAGAGATGGTCCAACCGCCGGAAACGGAAGGGAAGAAACCCCAGCGGGCCTGCTGCGACAGCTTGGAGGAGTCGAAGGCATCCGCACGGAAGTTCACCTGCAGGTTGTAGCGGTTGTCATAACCCCAGTCCAGACGGCCGAAGTAAGAGAGGGATGCCATCTCGCTCGGGCTGGAGGAAACGCTCTTGGGAGCGTCGGAGAGCAGGTAGCTCAGATAGCGGAAGTTGGGTTCGTATCCGGAAAGGATATCTTCACCGGAGGAACTGCCGTTCACGCCGTAGGACATCTGGTTGATGAAGGACATACCTGCCATAAGGTTGAAGGTGTGCTTCTTGATGGGCAGGGTGTAGTTGGCGAAGTTTTCCCACTGATAGAACCAACCGTTGTTGGCGTTGGCGGAAATGCTGTAAGTGGTGGAGTTGGCCGAGCTGTCCAGATAGAAAGGATCGGAATAGCTGGTGCTGTAGCTCTGGTTGGCGCGGAAGCCGAAACGGGAGGTGATCACCAGGTTCTTGATGGGGGTGATATTGGCAAACAGGACACCACGGAGGTTGATACCCGTGTTGGTGTTGTTGTTGCGGTCTCTCTGGAGGAGCGGGTTACCACCGGCGTCGAGGGTCTGGATGGCGGAGGTGGCATAGTAGTGACCGTTCTCGTCGGCCAGCACGTTGAAGCCCTGGGCGATGTGGTTCTTGAGGTCGGTCGGGATGGCGGCCTCATTCTCGTACACAACCGGGAACAGCGGGTCGTTGGTGATGGTGGACATCATCACGGTGCCGTACTGGGAGTGCTGGGAAACAGCGTTGGTGCTCCATTTTTCGATGGCGATGTTGTTACCTACAGTGAGCCAGTCGTTGATCTTGTAGTCTGCGTTGAACTGGCCGGAAAGTCTCTTGTAGATATCCTTGTCTCCCTTGACGATACCGTTTTCATCGTTGTAGTTGATGGCCACATAGTAGTTGGCGCGGTCGTTGGAACCCTGGACACCGACAGTGTGCCTCTTGGTGAGGCCGGTGCCGAAGATGGCCCTGGACCAGTTGGTGTCCGTTCCGTCGTAACCCACGTTCTGGAGGGTGGCGTCGGTCAGGAGGCCCTGGGCCTTCTTATAGTCGATGTACTGGGCGGCGTTCATCACCTCTGCGGGTTTCTGGAGGGAGCTGGCGGTGTACTGGACATTGTAGAACACCTGGCCCTTGCCCTTGTCCTTGTTACCGGACTTAGTGGTGATGAGGACCACACCATTACCAGCCTGGGCACCGTAAATAGCGGCGGAAGCGGCATCCTTGAGGACCTCCATGGACTCGATGTTGGAAGGATCCAGATACTGGATGTTGTCCACCTGCAGACCGTCAACGATCAGGAGCGGTCCGAGGGCCGACCCGGAGTTGGAGGAATAACCACGCACGCGGATGGTGGAAGCGGAACCAGGAGCAGCGGAATAGTTGAGGATCTGCACGCCGGCAGCCTTACCCTGGAGGGCGTTGGCGGCGTCGGCCGTGGAACGGTTCTTCAGGTCATTCTCATTCACGGAAGCGATGGCGCCGGTGATGTCGCTCTTGCGCTGGACACCGTAACCGATCACCACGGTCTCTTCCAGGAACTCAGCATCCTCTTCCAGGACGAAATGGAATTCGGTCTGGTTGCCGATAGCTACAGTCTGCGAAGAGTAACCGATGCAGGACACCGTGATGTTGGCCCCTGCAGGGACAGTGAGGACGAACTTACCGTCGATATCCGTGACAGCGCCGATGGAGGCGTTACCCACCACCACGACGGATGCTCCGATAACGGGCACGCCACTTCCGTCAACGACGGTACCAGAGATAGGGCGGTTCTGCGCAAAAGCGCTTACCCCCAGAATGCAGGCGACGACGAAAGCGAAAACCGTCGTTACCTTCCGGTTAAGTAGTTGAATCATAGAGTAATTGGTTGGTTAATTGGTTAAGTATATTAAACTTTCAGGTTATAGGTCGGTGGTTACTAAAGTAATTATTATAATTATTAATTAAGTAGGTTATAAATATACAATTTTCTTTCAAACACAACTGCAAAGATATAAATAAAAAAATAATTCGTAATACTATTTTTTCTATTTTTCGTATGCCGACACCGGTTCCGGCGCCTCTTCTCCCCAGCGCGCCGCGACATAATCCAGCGTAGCAAAAATCTCGGCGGGATCTTTGGAGGTGACCAGTTTGATGCGGGTTTCCTTGAAATCCCGCAGTCCCTTGAAGTAGCAGCTCAGGTGGCGGCGCATCTCGTACACGCCGGTGACAGGGCCTTTCAGGTCCAGCGACAGCTGGAAATGCCGCTTGGCCAGGGCCACCCGGTCCCGGACGTTCATGGGCGGAAGTTCCTCGCCAGTGTCCAGCAGATGCCGGATCTCCGTAAAAATCCAGGGATGGCCGAAGGAAGCCCTTCCCACCATGACACCGTCCACCCCGTAGCGGTCGAAGGTCTCCTTCGCACGCGCGGCGGAATTGATATCGCCGTTGCCGATAATGGGAATGTGCATCCGGGGGTTGTCTTTCACCGCCCCGATCAGCGTCCAGTCCGCCTCTCCCTTGTACATCTGGCAGCGGGTGCGGCCGTGGATGGTGAGGGCGGCTATCCCGCAGTCCTGCAGGCGCTCGGCCAGCTCCACGATGATCTTGGAGCCCTCGTCCCAGCCCAGGCGGGTTTTCACAGTGACGGGCTTGTCCGGGACGGCATCCACGATGGCTTTGGTGATAGATACCATCTTGTCGGGCTCACGCATCATGCCGCTGCCCGCTCCCCTGCCGGCTATCTTGGACACAGGGCAGCCGAAGTTGATGTCGATGACATCCGCCCCGTGTCCCCCGGCCAGCTCGGCGGCGCGGGCGGCCATCCGGGCGGCATCCACCATGGCTTCGGGGATGCTCCCGTAGATTTGCACGGCCACCGGCGCCTCTTCCTCCAGGGTGTGCATCTTGGCGATGGTCTTGCCCACATCCCGCACCAGGCCGTCGGAGCTCACGAATTCGGTAGTGACCATGGCAGCCCCCGCCTCCCTGCACAGGATGCGGAAAGAAGCGTCCGTCACATCCTCCATCGGAGCCAGTGTGACCGGACGTTCACCAAGGTCTATGTTGCCGATTCTCACTTCAGTTCAAAGCTTACACTACCGCGGATGTCGGCCGACGAGGCGCCCACCAGCACATCGAAGCGGCCGGGTTCGGCCACCCACGCATGCTTGGCAGCGTCGAAGAAACTAAGGGATTCCCGGGTCAGTTGCACGGAAACGGTCTTGGTTTCGCCGGGCTGCAGGAATACCTTGTCAAAGCCCTTGAGCTCTTTCACGGGACGGTCTACAGAGGATTCCGGATCCGCCACGTAGAACTGCACCACCTCTGCGCCGGCTACGGCACCCGTGTTGGTCACAGGCACGCTCACTGTCACGGAACCGTCGGTGGTAACGGTCTTGGACACCTTGGGATCGCCATAGGCGAAGGTGGTATAACTGAGACCATAGCCGAAGGGGAACAGCGGAGCCACCTGTTTGGCCTCAAACCAGCGGTAGCCCACGTAAATGCCCTCGGAATATGTTTCTTCCAGGATGGGCACGGAGCCGAAGGAACTTTCCCACGTCTTGTCGCCGGGCAGGCCGGGGAATTGCTCCGGGGTCTTGACCGGGCCGTCTTCCAGGGCCACCGGGAAGGTGAAGGGAAGCTTGCCGGAAGGGTTCACGGCGCCGGTGAGGACATCGGCCAGGGAATGGCCGGCCTCGCTGCCCAGGTACCAGTCCTGGACGATGGCAGGGACCCTGGACACCCAGGGCATGGCCACGGCATTGCCGGAGATATTCACCACCACCAACTTGGAATGGGCGGCGGCAAGGGCCTCGATTACGGCCTCCTGGCCGTAAGGCAGGCCGTACTGCCGGCGGTCATTGCCCTCTGCGTCCTGATAGTCGCTCTTGTTGAGACCGCCGATATAGATTACGTAATCTGCCCCCTGAGCGGCCTTCACAGCGTCGGCGATGAGCTGGGTGGCGGAACGTTTTTCGGAGAGGTCCTGGCCGGTGGAAACGCCGTTGTATTCGCCGCCAGCGTCACCCACGTAACCGCGCTCATACACCACTTCCACGCCCGGAAGGGCCTCGCGGAGGCCGTCCAGCGGGGATACCTCGTGCTGGGCTTTCAGGGAAGAGGAGCCTCCGCCCACGGTCATCATCTTGATAGCGTTCTCACCCACCACCAGGATCTTCTTCGCGCCCCTCAGCGGAAGGATGCCGCCGTCGTTCTTCAGGAGGACGATGCCCTCGGCCCCGATCTTGCGGGCCGCAGCGTAATGCTCCGGAGAGGTGAATTTGCCGGTTTTATGCTCCGGGTTCATGCTGGTTCGGAAAATCAGGCGCAGGATGCGGCGGGCTTTGTCGTCAAGCTCGGTAGTGCCCACCTGCCCGCTGCGGATGCGCTCCAAATAAGGATTGGCCAGAAAATAGGAGTCGTAGGCGTTGGTCTTTCCCATGGTGAGGCCGTTGGTCCAGGAGCCAAACTCCATGTCCAGGCCGTTGGTGATGGCCTGGTCGGTGTCGTGCACGCCGCCCCAGTCGCTGATGACTACGCCGTCGAAGCCCCATTCGCCTTTGAGGATATCGTTGAGCAGGTACTGGTTATGGCAGTTCCACTGGCCCTTGTACAGGTTGTAGGAGCCCATGATGGCCCAGGCGCCGCCGTCCACCGCAGCCTTGAAGGCCGGCAGGTATATCTCATAGAGGGTTCGGTCATCCACAGTGACGTTGGTGAAAAAGCGGGCCGTTTCCTGATTATTCAAGGCATAATGCTTCACGCAGGCAGCCACATTGTTGCGCTGCACGCCCTGCACATAGGGCACCACCATGGTGGCCGCCAGGAACGGGTCTTCGCCCATGTATTCGAAATTACGGCCATTGAGCGGAGTGCGGTAGATATTCACGCCGGGGCCCAGCAGCACATCTTTCTTGCGGTAGCGGGCTTCCTCGCCGATCACCGTTCCGTACAGGCCGGCCAGGGAAGGGTCCCAGGAGGCAGCCAGAGCGGTCAGAGCCGGGAAGGCGGTGCAGGAATCGCTGGTCCAGCCGGCCTGGTCCCATTCGTCCCAGAGCACCTCTGCACGGATGCCGTGCGGGCCGTCCGTACACCAGACCTCCGGAATGCCCAGGCGGGGTACGCCGGCGCTGCTGAATTTTGACTGGGCGTGGGTGAGAGCCACTTTCTCTTCGGTGGTCATCCGGGAGAGGGCGTCTTCTACGCGCTCTTCTACCGGAAGGGATTCGTCCAGATAGGCGGGGCCGTCAAAGGATTTCTTCACAGGCTGGCCGCAGGAAACGGCCATGGCAGCCGCAAGGGCTGCACAGGCAAAGGTCTGGGGTTTCATATTTCTTGGTTATTAGTTACGTTTCTCAGACTGTCAAGCAGGCTGGTCTCGAAGGCCGATTCCTCTTCCGGCGTAAGGAAAGTAGCCTGGACAGGAATCATGAAAACGCGCTCCCGGAGCTCCTGCGGCACTTTTTTCACATCCACAATGCGCTGGGCGTCCTTTTCCGTGGTGACCAGGCAGGCCGTGGGGAACTCCTTCACGGCGGCTTTCAGGCTGCGGATATCGGCCTGAGTGTATTTGTGATGGTCCGGGAATCCTATCCGGCGGACAATCTTATAGGTATCAGAGAGATAGCTCCTGAGCGGAGCGTCATTGGCGATGCCGGTGAACAGCACCAGCCGCTTGGAATAGGTGTAGCGCGAATCCCCTTCCGGGAAAACAGGCACCATGGTCCCGTAGGTGAGGGTGGTGAAAAAGAGCTGCTGGTCTTCCCGGAGGCGGAGGTATTTCCGCCACTTGCTGCGCTCCCAGTCATCCACATAGGCCGGGCACTTGGTCACGATCACCATCCGGGCCACCTTCAGGCGGCTTTTCAGGTCCCGCAGCCGGCCCCAGGGCAGCAGGCGGTCCTTGTGTACCGGGCGGTTGTAATCTACCAGCACAATGTTCAGGTGCGGGCGCAGTTTCCGGTACTGCAGGGCGTCGTCCAGCACCACCAGATCCGTCTTGGGAACGGATTTGTCCAGGCAGCGGCGGGCTTTCTTGGCGGTCTCCAGCTCTTCGGGGTGCGTGAGGAAACGGATGCCCTCCACGCGGTCCTTGTCCACCGCCACGGTAACGGCCGGGAACTTCCGGGCCATCTGCAGGGGCTCGTCCCCGTACAGGAGGGCGGTCCCTTCGCGGGGCACTTTCTGGAAGCCCTTGGACTTGCGTTTATACCCGCGGGACAGGACGGCGATGTTCCGGTAGGCCCAGTCGTCGCTCCTGAGCAGTGTCCGAAGCACCATCTCCGTATGCGGGGTTTTGCCGGTGCCGCCCACGGTGATATTGCCTACACACACCGCAGGGACATCGGGCCGGACAGATTTCTTCCAGCCTTTGTCGTAAAGGAAATGCCGTATGGCCAGAATCGCGCGATAGATCATGGCCTACATGGAAAGCACGTTGAGCACTGCAATCAGTTCCTGGTTGATGGGCTTGTTCATCTTCACGGCCCGGGAGATGGGCACGTAAACGATTTCGTCGTTTTTAATGCCGATCATCACGTTTCGCTGCCCTTCCAGCAGGGCCTCGATGGCCGCATAGCCCATCCGGGAGGCCAGGATCCGGTCGTAGGCGCTGGGCTTTCCGCCCCGCTGCAGGTGACCCAGGATGGTGACGCGGGCGTCGAACTGGGGATACTCCTTCTTGATACGGTCGGCATAATAAAGGGCTCCGCCTACGCCGTCTTTCTGGGCTTCCGACACCAGCACGATGGCGCTGTTCTTGCTCTTGCGCTTGCCCCGCTCGATGAATTCGGCCAGCTGGTCCACGTCGGTGGCACTTTCCGGAATGATGGCGGCCTCCGCCCCGGAAGCGATGGCGCTGTTCTGGGCCAGGAAGCCCGCGTCACGGCCCATCACCTCGATGAAGAAGATGCGGTCGTGGCTGTTGGCGGTATCCCGGATCTTGTCCACACATTCCACGATGGTGTTCAGGGCAGAGTCGTAGCCGATGGTGGAATCTGTCCCGTAAAGGTCGTTGTCTATGGTTCCCGGCAGGCCGATGATGGGGATGTCATACTCCCGGGCGAAGAGCTGCGCGCCTGTAAGCGAGCCGTTTCCGCCGATGACCACCAGGGCGTCTATCCCGGCCGACACCATGTTCTCGTAGGCCATCTTCCGGCCGTCGGCCTCCATGAAAGCCTGGCTGCGGGCGGTCTTGAGGATGGTTCCGCCGCGCTGGATGGTGTTGGACACGGAGGAAGAGGTGAATTTCACGAACTCCCCGTCGATGAGGCCCTGATAGCCCCGCATCACGCCCACCACGTTCATACTGTGAAAACGGGCGGTACGGGTAATGGCGCGGATGGCCGCATTCATGCCGGGCGCGTCCCCTCCGGAAGTCAGGATGCCGATGGTATTGATTTGTCGTTCCATTGAAATCTTTGTTTAAATCCTACAAATTTAAGCATTTTTCTTTTATCTCCCCAAATATTCGCCGGGGGTGATTCCGGTCACCTTCTTGAAAACCCGGTTGAAGTGATGGACGTATTCAAATCCCAGCAGATGGGCGGTCTCGCTGACATTGTACCCGCGCATCAGGAGGCTCTTGCCCCTTTCCACGACGAAAGCGTGGATATAGCCGATGGCGGTTCCGCCCGTGGCCTTGTGGATCACATCGCCCAGATAGCGCGGGGAATAGGCCAGCCGGGACGCACAGAAGGTGACGGTAGGGATGCCAGCCTCCAGCTGCCTGTTATCGGCATAATAGTCAGCAAGCAACTGATGGAAACGCTTGAGCAGGTCTGACGAATCCTTGTCTTCGGAGTACCCCTGCTTCAGATAGATGCTGTTACAGTACTCAAGGATTAGAAGCAGATAGCCCCGGAGAATACCCCTGAGCGCCGGCGTATCTTCTTTTTCCTGCAGTTCCCTGCGCATCTCTCCGAGGAGACCGGAGATTCGCTCCCATTCCTTCGTGTCCAGCGGAAGGGAATTGACGGAAAAGTAAGAGAAGAAACGGTACTCTTCCATCGCCTTCTCCCAGACGGCCCCATGGAACAGTTCCGGAGACCAGAAGAGCACCCAGCCGCTTCTGGTTATCAGTTCACCGTCGTCTTCCACGCCGCCTATCTGCCCGGGAGCCACGGCAATGACGGAGGAAGCACCCGCCCGATACGTCTTCATCCCGTAGGAGAGGTTCTCGGGAAAGGTTTTCTGGAAAAACAGGCCATACACGCTGTACCGGATGAGGCTGCGCCGGAAAGGCGCCAGCTCGTCCAGGTGGACGACGCTCACGAGCGGATGGAGCACGGGCGCACCCACATAGTTGGCATAAACGTTCGGATTGGTTAACTGCAATACCTTTTTCATTCCTATATACAGTTGTCATTCCGACAAATATAATTATAATCTGCGAAATTGGTTAACACTGACGTGGTTTTTGTTAATCCCGGTCCACCGATAACACGTAACTTTGCAAAGCGAAAGAAGAACCATCCCACTGGACTTGTAATCAACAACATCATGGATCATATGAACAACGACAAAATGAACCGCCGGGATGCCCTGAAATATATGGGTGCCCTCTGCGCGGGCTCCGTCCTGGCCTCGACCGGTATCACCGCACTGGCCTCCTGCAGCCAAAATCCACGGACCAAACGCCTGATTTTCTTTTTCTCGGCCACCGGAAACAGTCTCTACGTCTCCAGGCAGCTCGGCGAAGAAAAGGCCACCCTGCTCAGCATCTCCCAGGAAATCCATAACGAGAATCCCGTTTACGAGGCGGAGGAAATCGGCTTTGTCTGCCCGGTGTACTGCTTCCTCCCCCCTGCCATCGTCCAGGATTTCATCGCCCGCTCCACCTTCAAGGCCGACTATTTCTTTGCCGTGGGCACGTTCGGCGCCCACAGTACGGTTTTTCCGGAATTCTTCAACAACTTTGCCAAGGAGCACGGCGTGCAGATGAACTACATTTCCTGCATCCAGATGGTGGATACCTACCTGCCTTATTTTGATGCGGACCGGGAAAAGGCCGACCCGAAGAACCAGTTGATTCCCGAAAAAATTGCCGCCGTCCTGGCCGCCATCAACAAGCACGAGAATTATATCCTGCCGGTAACCCAGCAGGACCGGATGATCTATGAAGGGTATTTCCGCTCTTCCGGGCGTGACCGTCAGCGGCCCACCATAACCCGCTCCGAGAAGATTGTCTTCGCCACGGATGCCTGCATCGGATGCGGCGTCTGCACCTCGGTCTGTCCGCACGGCTGCTGGAAAGTGGTTGATGGCCATTCCGTTCCGCAGGGCGAGTGCGAAAACTGCCTAGCCTGCGTGCACAACTGCCCGCAGAAGGCCATCTCCATCATCCCCACCCCTCCCGAGCCGGAAGAGCCCAACCGCAACGCCCGCTACCGCAATCCCAACGTGAGCCTGGCCGACCTGATCAAAGCCAACAGCCAACTGTAATATGATTAAGCTTCTTTTTACATTAGTTGCCGCACTGGCCATCGCCTGCGGCGGACCGGAAAAAGGTCCGGAATCAGCTCCTGCAGCATATCGGCTCTATAACGGACCTGCGCCCGGCAGCGAAGACTGGGACTGGGAGGAATACAGCTATACCGATGCGGCCGGCGATTCTTATTTCACCAACATCAAGGACCCGGAAATCATCGCTTACCTGCCCCTGGCCGACAAAGCCACCGGCGCAGCCATGATTGTCTGCCCCGGCGGAGGCTTTACCGTCAACTACTACACCAAGGAAGGCACCAATGTGGCGCAATGGCTCGCCGACCATGGCGTGGCGGCCTTCGTGCTCAAATACAGACTGGTCCACTTCGCCCGCAACAGCGAGGAGGCCTTCTACTCCATCACCGGCACTCCCGCACCGAAGTATACTCCGGAAGAGGCAGCCGCACTGGAAGCGCGCCGCCCCGTCGGCATCCAAATGGGCTATGACGACGGACGTGCCGCCATCGCCTATGTCCGCTCGCATGCGGCCGATTTCGGGGTGGACCCGAACCGGATCGGCATCATGGGTTTCTCCGCCGGCGGACTTGTGAGCATCGACGTCGCCCTGAACCACACGCCGGAGAGCCGGCCCAACCTGGTCGCCCCCATCTACGGAGAGGTGGAAGAATTGCCGGAATCCTTGCCGAAGGATGCCGCGCCGCTTTTCCTCGCAGCCCCGGAATACGACATCTTCAACGGCCTCACAGCCATTGACATGGTCCGCAAATGGCGGGACGCCGGGCTTCCTGCAGAAGCCCACTACTTCGCCTACGAAGGGCACGGATTCGGCTACTCTCCGGACCCCGCGCGTCACCGTCCGTCCTATGTCTGGATCGACCTGTTCTATATCTTCATGCAAAAATCAGGCTTTCTGAGCAAGGAAGGTGTGCGAAGCATGCCCCCTTTCCGCAGGCCGTAAAACAGAAACGATTGATTTTTAACAAGATACGCAAAAGTGTCTGGTCAAACTTGACCGGACACTTTTGCGTAAATGGCTGACAGCCAATTAATTCCATTTCACGGCTCAGGACGCGGGCATAACGCTTAGGGTGAACTGCCCGGTGAGGACCGCTCAGGGGCGGGCGAAGCCGTTGGCGGCCATCCAGCTGTAGAAGGTGTGGAGCCAGTGGCCTTCCGGGGTGGGGCTCTGCACGGCGTTCTGGCCCATGCCGCCGAAGAAGCCGCCCGTGACGGCGTCATAAACGTGGATTTCTGCATCGGCCCCGGCCTTTTTCCATTCCATGAAAAGGGCCATGCAGCCGGCGGCCACGTTGGGATGGTCGGCGTGGACGGCCACGTACAGCTTGGGAGCGTTTTCAGGCACGGTGATATCCACCAGCGAAGGGCCGTAAACGGAGCAGAGGAAGGCGGGCATTTCCTCGGGACGCGCTTTCATCAGGGCCGCCAGGGCCACACCGCCGCCGGCCGAAAAGCCCATCCAGCCAATCCGGGAAGGGTCTATTCCCCACTCATCGGCATGTGCTTTCACCAGTTCCATGGCGCGAAGGGCGTCGGCAGCGGCATTGTCGGTGGATTTGTCGGAAGGGTCCGGCTCGGAAGGGCTGGTGTTGGCGCTGCGAAGCTCCGTGAAGTCGTAAATCCGTCCCTGCATCATCAGGAACTTGTTGGACTGCTGCGTAGGGCCGGCCGATGGTTCCCGCCGCGGCATAGTGGGGAAACCGCTGCGGAGACGGTACTTCACGCCGATGGCCGCCACACCCCGCTCGTTGAGCCAGGAGGCAATCTGCCGGAACTCCGTATCCCAGGACAGGGACACCAGGGCGCCGCCGGGGAAGATGACCACGGCCGATCCGTCGGCCTTGCCGGCCTCCGGAAGGCTCACCGTCAGGGACGGCGTATTCACTTTCCGGTACTGGGACACTTCGCCGGAAGCGTCGTAGGTGACCTCTTCCGTGTTTTCGGCCGGATTATCCTGATACAGCAGCAGGGTCTGGGCTAGGCCGGGCAGCGCCAGGCAGCCGGCAAGCAAAAGGGACAGCAGTCGTTTCATGTGCAGGTATTTTTTGCAAAATTAGCAAAAAACCCTCTCATGCGCACAGAATCTTTTTCGGCCTGGCCGATTTTGTCCCGGACGATTCCGGCAAGCCCGCACCGTGAAATCACGCTCGCGGCACGCTTACTCGCGGTTGGAGGCAGCGGCGGCCGTGCGCATCATAGCCATGAAGTCTTCGGGCTCCTTGTAGATGGGCTTGCCCATGGCGGAGGCATCGGCCTGCCCGTCCTCGGAGAGTTTGAACACCATGTAGTCCGGGCTTGCCTGGGTGTAGGCGGTCCAACCTTCGCCGGGGTTGCCGGTTTTCACGAAGTTGGTCCAGCAGGTGCTCATGTGGTCGGCCAGGGCTTTGTCGGCCTCGGTGAAGGGACGGTCGCTGCGGTCCAGGGAGTTGAAGGTGTACCAGAGCTCGGAGGAGTGGAAGGCCCCCTTCATGCTGTGGGTGGCGGGGTCGGTGTCCGGGAGCGGACGGGCGAACTGGTAGGCATACACAGGCTTGCCGGCGGCGTTGCGGAGGGCGCAGAAAGTGTCGATGCCCTGGGCCAGGATGCCCATGTCGTCCAGCGTAGAGCCGATCATGTAGGGGATGTCCTTGATGCTTCCCTCGCGGGCGGCATCGTCAAAGCTCTTGGGGCTCACGTAGCCGTCTACGATGGGAGAGGTATTGATGCCGCTCCACTGGCCGGTTTCCTGACGATAACGGGTGTTGATGGCGAAGATTTCTTCGGTGGAAGCGGCGCGCATCTTCTCCAGGGTGTCGTAGCCTGCCCAGTCGAAGATGGCCTTGTTGGCCTGGGCGATCTGCTCCAGGCCGGTAGCCTGCAGCATGGGCTGGTCGGAAACGCCGCCGCCGCTCTGGATGATGGCCTTCTTGATCAGGTTGCCGGTGAGCGGCGAGCTTACCAGGTTCTTCACGCTGCCGGCGCCAGCGCTCTGGCCGAAGACGGTGATATTGTCCGGGTCTCCGCCGAAAGCGGCGATGTTGTCGTGGACCCACTTCACGGCGGCGATCTGGTCCAGGAGGCCGTAGTTGCCGGAAACGCCGTGCTCATTCTCGGCGCTCAGGAAAGGATGGGCCAGGAAGCCGAACACGCCCAGGCGGTAGTTGAAGGTGACCAGCACCACGTCCTTGGAGCCCCACACCTTGCCGTCCATTTCGGGCTCGAAGCCCCAGCCGGCCGTATAACCGCCGCCATGGACCCAGAGGGCCACGGGCAGTTTCTTTCCGGGCTCGCCGGGAGCCTTGGTCCACACGTTCAGGTACAGGCAGTCCTCGCTGAACTGCGGATCCCCGTCGAAGAAGAATTCGCTGGTGTAAGGGTTCTGCGGGGTGTGCGGGTCCTGGACGCCGGCGGCGCTGAAGGTGTCGCACAGACGGACTCCCTCCCAGGGGGTAACCGGCTGCGGAGCCTTCCAGCGGAGGTCTCCCACCGGAGCGGCGGCATACGGGATGCCCTTGTAAACATAAACGCCTTCGATGGAGGTTTCCACCCCCTTCACCAGGCCGCCGTCCACCTTGACGACAGTCTTGTCCTGTGCACACCCCGCCAGCACAGCCGCGAGGATGGCCACTGAGAAAAGCTTATTGTTCATAATATCGGTTTGGTTTGGTTGTCTTGCATTACTTCTCCAGCACCTCGTTCTGCACCCGGACGCTCTCGTCGTGGATAGCCGTCATGATGGCCCGCACCGAGGCTTCCGAGAGGCCGTACTCCGCCCCTTTCCGCACCATGTCGGACAGGAGCTGCTCCCATCGGCCCGCCTGAAGGATGGCCACGTTGTGGTCTTTCTTGTACTGGCCGATCTTCCGGCTCACGTCCATCCGGTCGCGGAGGAGCTTGAGGAGGTTCTCGTCCAGCAGGTCTATCCGGGCGCGAAGGGCGTCGATTCCCTCCTTGTAGGCCTCGTCGTCGGAGCTGTTGTCCCGGATGACCAGGCTCTCAAGAAGCTGTTGCAGCGCGGCGGGCGTGAGCTGCTGCTTGGCGTCGCTCAGGGCGCAGGAAGGGTCGCAGTGGCTCTCTACCATGAGCCCGTCCAGGCCCAGGTCCATGGCCCGCTGGGACAGTTCCTGCAGGTACTTGCGGTCCCCCGCCATGTGGGAAGGGTCGGCAAAGAAAGCCAGCTGCGGGTAACGGGTACGCAGTTCGATGGCGATCTTCCAGCCCGGGTCGTTGCGGTAGGCGATGGGGGCCGAGGTGGAAAAGCCCCGGTGAATCACGCCCAGTTTCCGGATGCCGGCCCGGTTCAGGCGCTCCAGGGCGCCGATCCACAGGTCCAGGTCCGGGTTCACGGGATTTTTCACCAGCACGGGCATGTCGGTGCCGCTCAGGGCGTCGGCAATCTCCTGCATCAGGAAGGGATTGGCCGACGTACGGGCACCTACCCACACCATGTCCACGCCGTATTTGATGCACTCCAGCACATGCTTCTCCGTAGCCACCTCGGTGCAGACCTTCATGCCCAGCTCTTCCTTCACCCGCTTAAGCCATTTGAGGCCGGGAGTGCCCACGCCTTCGAAGCTGCCCGGATGGGTGCGGGGCTTCCAGATGCCTGCACGGAATACATGGATGCCGAAGGCCGACAGGCCGCGGGCCGTTTCCATCACTTGTTCTTCAGTTTCCGCACTGCAGGGGCCTGCAATGCACATGGGCCGGGGAAGGGTGAAGAAGCCCCACCCGGTTCCGGGGATGATATCCAGTTCGTTTGCCATTATCTGATAATCTTTTTAATCCGGTTGGCCTCTTCGATGAGCGCACGGATGCGGTCTTCGTCGTAGTTAGCCACGGCCTCGCGGAAAGCATTCATTTTCTCTATATACGTATCCATCACGTGCAGCACATTGTCGCGGTTCTGGGTAAGGATGGGCACCCACATGTCGGCGCTGGATTTGGCCAGGCGGACGGTAGAGGAAAAACCGCCGGAGGCCAGGTCGAAAATGTGTTTCTCGTCCTTCTCCTTGTCCAGCACGGTAAGCGCCAGGGCAAAGGAGGTGACATGGGAAATGTGGGACACATAAGCCGTGTGCACATCGTGGTTGGCGGCATTCATGTAAATGGGCCGCATGTTCAGCACGTCGTACAGTTCCTCGATGGTCTTGACGGCCTTGGGGGCCGATTCCTCCGTGTTGGCGAAAATGCAGGCGCGGCCGTCGAAAAGGCCCGGCATGGCCGCCCAGGGGCCGCTGTACTCCGTACCCGCCATCGGGTGGGTGGAGACGAACTGCCTGCGGCAGGGATGGTAATGCGTGGCCAGGCAGATCTGCTCCTTGGTGGAACAGACATCGATGACGATCTTCTCCTTCCATGCGGGGAAAGAAGCTTCCGCAAATGCATTTGCCCGTACAGGGTCGCGAAGCGACGCATTTGCGGAAGCTTCTTCCCCTGCATGAAAGCGGTCCAGGATGTCACTGACCAGGCCCACGGCCGAACCCACCGGGACGGCTACTACGATGATATCGGCCCGTTCTACGCATTCCTGATACGGAACCACTTCATCTACAAGGCCTATCTTGAGCGCCGCCTCCGCATTCAGGGGCACCTGCTCCACGCCCAGCACCTGGGAGGCGAATCCCCGGCGCTTGAGGTCGATGGCCATGGACCCGCCTATGAGGCCCAGGCCGATGATTCCGACAGTTTTCATGGAATGATCGCTTTAATCTTTTCCAGCGCCCGCGTAAGGGTGGGCACATTGGCGCAGAGGGAGATACGCACATGTCCGGCGCCGTTTTTCCCGAAGATGAAGCCCGGCGTGAGGAAAACGCCCGCGTTGTACAGGAGGAAGTCCGACATCTGCTCCGCGATGCATTTTTCTCCGGGCTCGAAGGCGGTAGGATCCACCTTGCCCCAGACATACAGGCCGCCGGCCTCCCGGTCATAGGTGGCGCCGATGGCATCCATGATGCGGCAGGCCACTTCCCGTCGGGCGCGGTATTCGGCATTCAGCCCCTCGTACCACTCCGGGCCCTGGTTCAGGGCCACCACAGCAGCCTCCTGGATGCCCCGGAACATGCCGGAATCCATCTGGGTCTTTACCTTGAGCACTTCCTTGATTACGTCGGCCGCGCCCACCAGCATACCCACACGCCAGCCGGCCATATTGTGGCTCTTGGACAGGGAATTCATTTCCAGGCACACCTCGCGGGCACCGGGGACGGACAGGATGGACTGCGGCTGGTTCAGGATAAAGCCGTAGGGGTTGTCGTTCACCAGCAGGATCCCGTGCCTGCGGGCGAAATCCACCAGGCGCTCGAACACGTCCTGCCGGGCGGGGGCGCCGGTGGGCATGTTGGGATAGTTCACCCACATGAGCTTCACTCCGGAAAGGTCCATGCTTTCCAGCTGGCCGAAGTCCGGATACCAGCCGTCGGCCTCTACCAGGTCGTACTTGACCAGCTGGGCCTCGCACATGTAGGTGGCCGATGTATAGGTGGGATAACCGGGATCCGGGACCAGCACCTTGTCCCCCTTGTTCAGGAAGGCCAGCGAAAGGAGCAGGATTCCCTCTTTAGAGCCCATCAGGGGCTGGATTTCGGAGGCGGGGTCCAGCTCTACGCCATACCAGCGCTTATACCAGGCGGCGATGGCGTCGCGCAGTTCCGGGATGCCCACGTAGCTCTGGTAGCCGTGCACACCGGAGCGGCGGGCGCATGCACAGAGGGCCTCTACGGCCTCCGGAGCGGGAGAGCCGTCCGGCGAGCCGATACCCAGGTTGATGATGGGGTCCTCTCCCTTGGCGGCACGCGCTGCATTCAGGCGGGCGATTTCCTTGTTCTTGATGGAAAAATAATACTCTTTGACCGACAAGGTCCTGTTGGCGGGTTGGATAATCATTTCTAGTTCGTTTTTTATAATGCTGCTTTGTATTCGCCTAATATCCGGAGATCCTCGATGAGAGGGCGCACGGCCTGCAAGGCCTGACGGTAACGGAGCAGGTCGTCGAATTTGATGTCGGCATAGAAGAAATACTGCCACTCCCTGCCCGGAATGGGCAGCGACTGGATACGGGTGAGGTTCATGTCGTAGAACGACAGGATGGTGAGAATCTGCGCCAGCGAGCCCGGCTTGTGCGGAAGGGTGAAGCACAGGGACGCTTTATTAATCTGGTTCTCAGGGATTTCCAGCGCATTGTCCAGCACCAGGAAGCGGGTGAAATTCTGCTTGTAGGTCTCTATCCCGGGGGCCAGGATTTCCAGCCCGTAGAGCTGTGCCGCCAGTTCCGATGCCACCGCACCCACACCCTTTTCTCCGGAGGCGGAGAGCTGCGCCGCACTTTTGGCGGTATCTTCCGACTCAGAAAGTTTGATCCAGGGGCAGTTTTTCTCAAAGAAGGGACGGGTCTGGTTGATGGCCATGTAATGGGTGCGTACCTCCCGGATATCCTGCAGGCTTTGCCCCGGAAGGGCCATCAGGTTTTGCCGGATCCGGATGTAAACCTCTCCTTTGATGGGCCTCCCGTTCTCCCGAAGGAGCTCGAAATTATGGATGAGACCGCCGGAGACGGTATTCTCGATGGCCATGACGGCGGCATCGGCCTTTCCCGCATCCATGGCCTTGAACAAATCTTCAAAAGTGTCGCAGGCCACGATTTCCGGGGAGTCCGCGGCATAAAATAAACGGGCTGCTTGTTCGTGGAAGCAGCCCTTGTATCCTTGGATGGCGACCCTCCTCATTATACGGTGAGGATATCTTTTTCCTTGGCGGCAATGACTTCGTCCACCATCTTCACCCACTTGTCGGTGACTTTCTGGAGCTCGTCCTCGCCTTCTTTCTCGCCGTCTTCCGAGAGGCCGTCGTTCTTCTGGGCCTTCTTCAGGAGGTCTATTCCGTCGCGGCGGGCGTTCCGGATGGTGACCTTGGTGGTTTCTCCTTGGGCCTTGGCCTTTTTGATCAGGTCTTTGCGGCGCTCTTCCGTCAGGGCGGGCACCACGCAGCGGATGATTTCTCCGTTGTTGGACGGGGTGAGGCCGACGTTTGCGTCCAGGATGGCCTTTTCAATCTTGGCGATCATGTTACGCTCCCAGGGCTGGATGGCGATGGTCTTGGCGTCCGGCGTGGTGACGGAAGCCACCTGGTTGAGCGGGGTGGCGCTGCCGTAATAATCCACCATCACGGGATTGAGGATGGCCGGGGAGGCCTTGCCTACACGGTAGTTTTTGAGGTCTTCCTCCAGGTAATCTACGGCGTCCTGCATCTTCAGGGCAGACGCATCCACGATTTCTTTCGCTTTTGGTAACATATTTTTCAGTTTTGTGCGGTTGCAAATATAGTAATATTTTTGAAAAATCTTTATCTTTGCTCGGATACAATAATAAAAGGCCTATGCTTAAAAAATTGAGAGTAGTCCTGGCCGTCATCTTCTGGGTGGGCATCACCCTACTCTTGCTGGATTTCACGGGAGCCTTGCATGGATGGTTGGGCTGGATGGCCAAAGTACAGTTCCTTCCTGCTGTCATGGCCCTGAATGTGGGTGTAATCGCCCTGCTGGTGGTTCTCACCCTGGTGTTCGGACGTGTGTACTGTTCCGTCATCTGCCCCCTGGGCGTTTTCCAGGACGCGGTTTCCCATCTGGGGACCCTCCGCAGCAAGCGCCCGTACAAGTACAAGAAAGAGATCAAATGGCTCCGCTACGGCGTGTGGGCCCTGTTCGTGGTAGCCCTTGTGGCTGGTGTGCAGGCCTTCGTGGCCCTGCTGGCCCCGTACAGCGCCTACGGCCGCATGGTCCAGAACCTGCTTCAGCCGATATACCTGTGGGGCAACAACCTCCTGGCCTGGTTCAGCGAACGGGCGGGCAGTTACACCTTCTATGAGAAGGAAGTGTGGCTCAGGAGCCTTCCCACCTTCCTCATCGCCCTGGCTACGCTGGTGGTGATCGTGGTGCTTTCCTTCAAGGGCGGCCGCACCTATTGCAACAGCATCTGCCCGGTGGGCACCACGCTCAGCTTCTTCTCCCGCTTCGCCATGTTCCGTCCGGTGATCGACACGGAGAAATGCAAGAAATGCAAGGCCTGCGAAACCCACTGCAAGGCCCAGTGCATCAACATCGGCAAGGAAAGCCAGACGATCGACTACTCCCGCTGCGTAGATTGCTTCAACTGCATCGGCCAGTGCAAGTTCGACGCCCTGAAATACCGCTTCGCCTGGGGCAGACAACCGGAAGGGGATACCCCTTCTGGAACATTTGCCCGTACAGGGTCGCGAAGCGACGTGGAAGAAGGGGTATCCCCTTCCGGTCGCCGCGCCATGATGGCAGGGACAGTAGTGGCCCTGGGCGCCGCCGCACTCAAAGGTGTGGAGGTCCGCGCCCAGGAGGCCGACAAGAAGACCGACGGCGGTTTCGCCGAGGTCCTTCCCAAGCAGGCCCCGGAGCGGGAGACACCCCTTACCCCTCCCGGATCCAAGAGCGTGAAAGACTTCTACCGCCGCTGCACCGCCTGCCAGCTCTGCGTGGCCGAATGTCCCAACAACGTGCTGCGTCCCTCCACCAGCCTGGAGCACCTGATGCAGCCGGAAATGAGCTTTGAAAAGGGCTACTGCCGTCCCGAATGTACCCGCTGCTCGGAGCTCTGCCCCACCGGCGCCATCTGCAAGATCACCAAGGAAGAGAAGACGCAGTACCACGTGGGCACCGCCCGGGTCAACCGGGAAAGCTGCCTGTCGGCATCGGGCCGCTCCAACTGCGGCAAATGCGCCAGCATCTGCCCCTCCGGCGCCATCCAGATGGTGGAAGACCCGGAGACCGGCTACAAGTTCCCGGTCGTGGCAGAGGAGATCTGCATCGGCTGCGGCGCCTGTGAAAACCTTTGCCCCGTACGTCCCATCAGCGCCATCACCGTCAACGGCAGGCTGCAACACATTTAATCCACAGAGCCATGAAAAGAAGAGATTTCATCAAGATAACAGGAGCGGGCGCCGCGGCCCTTGCCGTAGGCTGCACCTCCGGCAAGAAGACCCCCGCCGCCGGCACCGTGGACGAAGGCCCGGAGCAGATGGTTTACCGGGAGAATCCCAAGAACGGAGACAAAGTTTCCCTGATCGGCTTCGGCTGCATGCGCTGGCCCATGACCCGCAACGCAGAGGGAAGGCCCGAGATAGACCAGGATGCCGTGAACGAGATGATAGATTACGCGATCGAGCACGGAATCAATTACTTCGACACCTCCCCCGCCTACCTGATGGGACAGAGCGAAAAAGCCGCCGGTATCGCCCTCAGCCGCCATCCGCGCGACAAATACTATATCGCCACCAAACTGTCCAATTTCAGCAACCAGTCACCGGAGGCATCCATCCGGATGTACCACGACTCCATGGATCAGCTGAAGACCGACTACTTCGACTATTACCTGCTGCACGCGATCGGCAGCGGCGGCGTGGAAGCTTTCCGGCACCGCTATGTAGAGAACGGGATGATGGAATTCCTGAACAAGGAGCGGGAAGCGGGACGCATCCGCAACCTGGGCTTCTCGTTCCACGGCAAACCGGGAGAATTCGACAGCCTTATCGCCCTGCATGACAGCGGGGAATATCACTTCGACTTTGTCCAGATCGAGATGAACTATGTGGACTGGACCCATGCCGACGGCGTGCGCAACGCCAACGCCAAGTACCTGTACGAAGAACTGGACAAGCGCGGCATCCCCATCGTGATCATGGAACCGCTCCTGGGCGGCCGTCTGGCCAATGTGCCGGAAGGCATCGCCCGGCAGATGAAGGAACGCGAGCCCGACAGGAGCATCGCTTCCTGGGCATTCCGCTTCTGCGGTACGCATCCGCGGGTACTGTGCACCCTCTCCGGCATGACCAACATGGACCCGCTCGTGGACAACATCAAAACCTTCACGCACTTCAAGCCCCTCACGGAAGAGGAACTGGAGTTCATGGAAGAGATGGCCACCCAGATGATGGAATACCCTATGGTCAACTGCACGGACTGCAAATACTGCATGCCCTGCCCGTGGGGTATCGACATCCCCGGCACCTTCCAGCATTATAACCGCTCCGTTACCGAGGGCACCTATGCCCAGTCAGGGGAGCAAAAGAACTACCGGAAGCTGAAGAAGGCCTATCTGGTAAGCTACGACCGCGCCGTGGAAACCGTACGCCAGGCCAGCCACTGCATCAGCTGCGGCGAATGCCTGAGCCACTGTCCGCAGAGCATACCCATCCCTACGGAACTTGCCCGGATCAACCGTTACATTGAAAGCCTGAAACAGGATACGCTCTAGATTTTCACTACGGTCTGTCTGCTTGTCTTACCGCCGTATTCAAGTACGGCGGTATATTTTGCCGGTGCCAGGGACGTAATATCCACGGCAAGCGGTTCAAAGGCGCTGCCGCTGGCCTCTACGGTTTTCACCTTGGCTCCAGTTGGGGCATAGATACTGATCCGGATTGTCTCCGGGGCAAGGAAGTCCGGCCAGAAATACACCACGGTGACGGCCGGCACCGGATACACCACCATCGGGGCCGATGAAGCCCGCACCGCCATCTGGAACATCACTGAGACGCTGGCCTCCAACGCATCCACCGCCATGATGGATATCGTAACGATGCCGTTTTTCTTGGGCGCCAACGTCAGGCGCGAGCCCGATTGAAGAGACTGTACGGCGTCTCCCTGGACCGACACCACATAGCGGAGGGTTTCCCCGTCAATGTCCCGGAACAGGGTGGAAAGCTCCAGATCCACCTGGCCTTCCAGGCTGGTAAACAAGCGGTTTTCGGGAGCAGAAACGATTTCCGGGGCATGATTCGGGAGCAGCGTGTATTCCAGCACCGCCCGCGATGTAAGGCCGGTAGCTGCGCTTTGGGCGACAAATACGGCCTGGTAAGTGCCTGCGGGCGCGTTTTTACCCGTAATCACAGCCTCTCCGGTAGCGGGATTGAACACCAGGGCATCGGACCCGGGGGTGCAGCTTACCGACACGTTTCCCGGATAGACATCTTTCGCCGAGACGGAAATGAGGGTCTGCTCGTGGGCATGCAGCGTGACAGATTTCTGGGAGAGGGTGATTACCGGAGGAATTTTCGCATCCGGATCCTTTTCCCGCATCACCGCGAAACCATACGCAAAAACGGCATCGGCATCCAGTTTCCGGCCGATAGGCTTACTCCCCCCTATGATCTCTCCCGACCCTTCCAGCAGCATTCTCCGGCAATCTTCCTGGGTGAAATCCTCGCCGCCAAAGTAAGACACCAGCAAAGCGGCGACTCCCGCCGCATGCGGGCAGGCCATGGATGTTCCGCACCAGGTTACACCGGCATACCCGCTGGTATTCACATCCAGGGGAACCGTGCTCCAGATACTGCCTGCGGCCTGTCCTCCCTCACCGCCCGGTGTGGCAAGATCTACATAATCCCCGTAATTGGAGTAGCTGGCCCGACTCCCGTATTCGTTGAACGCGCCCACGGAAATAACCGGCTCATAAGACGATATGATATCATAGTCGATAGCCTCGTTTCCGGCGGCAAAAAACACCAGGCCCCCCTTCATCGGAGATTCCGGCAGCTGGTTTCCCTCGTTGTCGCAGCCGGCATACTGGATGAAATAGTCGATCGCCTCTTTGTAAATGGGATCGATGCTGTACTGTTTGAACGTCCGCAGCTCTTCGTCCGACACGATGCCGTCGGGGTCGTCGCCCAAGATACCGTCGGCATAATAACCCCAGCTGTTGTTGCTGATCACGGCGCCGTGGTCCGCGCCCCACTTGATGGCTGCGGCGCTCTGGTAGTCGCTGGCTACGTCGTCGCCCTGGAAAATGACACAGGACATGATGCGGACGCCGGGGATTCCGGCTGCAGCGTCACCGCCGGCAATGCCGGCCACACCGACGCCATTGTTATTCACGGCGCCGATCACCCCGGCCACATGGGTCCCGTGGCCCAAGTCCGTAGAAATCTGGTAATTCCTGTCTATAAAATTATATCCGTAGTGCCCGGAGCCGTCGTCCCACATGTTGGCGGCCAGGTCCGGATGGTCGCCCCACACGCCCTCGTCCACGACACTTACAATCACCTGCCCTGACCCTTTTGTGTAGCTGTCCCAAACGGGCTGGATGTTGATGTCGGCCCCCGGGGTGCGGGTATTCACGTAATGCCACTGGCGCTGAAACAGCGGGTCGTTGAAGCTGCGGCGGCGCACAGGCCTTACCGGACGCACCGACACCACGCCGGGCACGGACGAAAGGTCTGTCAGAGCCTTGGTAAGCGGCTGCGCTGCCGAATAGGTCACATGGTAGAAACGGTGCAGGCCGGCGCGACGGGTACGGGGCTCGAACTCTCCTGCATCGGGAAAGACCCGCTCCAGGGCTTCTGCGCCCAGCCCCTGCAGAACGGCATCCAGCGGGGCGGACTTGGTCTGAACGCCGCCGCTGGCAAGTGCATCCTCAATCTGGACTGTGAGCGCGTCGTCGAACTCCACGACAGCTTCTCCGCACCGCCCCTGAGCCAAAGTGACAAGGGGCTCCGATGTTGTCGGAGCCCCTGTCTCTATTGGCTGTTGAGCCGTGCAGGCAAGCAACAGGATACTTGCCGGCAGAATTTTAACGAAGCTTGGTATAGCCATAACGGGCCTCGTCAGCGAGTTCGATCTCGATGCGCATAAGGCGGTTGTACTTGGCGATACGGTCTGTGCGGCTCAGGGAGCCGGTCTTGATCTGACCGCTGTTGGTAGCGACGGCGATGTCGGCGATGGTGGTGTCCTCGGTTTCACCGCTGCGGTGGCTGGTAACGGTGGTGTAGCCGTGACGGTGGGCCATCTCGATGGCATCCAGGGTCTCGGTGAGGGAACCGATCTGGTTCACCTTGATGAGGATGGAGTTGCCGGCGCCCATCTCGATACCCTTCTGGAGGTATTTCACGTTGGTCACGAAGAGGTCGTCGCCGACCAGCTGGCACTTGTCGCCGATGGCCTTGGTGAGCTTCACCCAGCCTTCCCAGTCTTCCTCGGACAGGCCGTCCTCGATGGAGTCGATCGGGTACTTGGTGATGAGCTGCTTGAGGTAGTTGATCTGCTGCTCGGTGGTGAGACGGCGGCCGCGAGGGTCTTTCTTCTTGCCGTCCTTGAGCTGCTTGTAGTCATAGTAGAACTTGCCGTCCTCTCCCTTGAAGCAGAATTCGGAAGCGGCGCAGTCCATGGCGATCTTCACATCCTTGCCGGGCTCGTAGCCGGCGTTCTTGATGGCCTCGATGATGCAGTCCAGGGCGTCGTCGATGCCCTTGAGCTTGGGAGCGAAACCGCCCTCGTCACCCACGGCGGTGGAAAGGCCGCGGCCCTTGAGCACCTTCTGCAGGGCGTGGAATACCTCGGCGCCGATACGGACGGCCTCGGCCTCGCTCTTGGCACCTACGGGACGGATCATGAACTCCTGGAAAGCGATAGGGGCGTCGGAGTGGGCGCCGCCATTGATGATGTTCATCATGGGAACCGGCAGGACATAGGCGTTGGTGCCGCCCAGATAGCGGTACAGGGGCATGCCCAGTTCTGCGGCGGCAGCCTTGGCCACAGCCAGGGATACGCCCAGGATGGCGTTGGCGCCGAGCTTGCTCTTGGTAGGGGTGCCGTCCAGCTCGATCATGGCCTTGTCGATGGCGCGCTGCTGGGTAGCGTCCATGCCGATGATTTCGGGAGCGATAACCTTGTTCACATTCTCAACGGCCTTGAGAACGCCCTTGCCGCAATAGCGCTTGGGATCACCGTCACGAAGCTCGAGGGCTTCGTTCTCACCGGTGGATGCGCCGGAGGGAACGGCGGCCACACCAACAAAACCGGAATCAAGGGTAACTTCTACTTCGATGGTAGGATTTCCGCGGGAATCAAGGATTTCTCTACCGAAAACGGATACAATCTGCATAATTTTATAGAATTAAAGTTGATTTGCTTTCAAAAAGCCTACAAAATTACGAAATTAATCTATAATCAACAAAAAAAACACCCTCCGAGTTTTCACTCGAAGGGTGTCCGAAGAACCGCAGCTAC
>CAMHST010000026.1 GCA_946187865.1 uncultured Bacteroidales bacterium | reverse complement strand
GCCTGCTGCGCCTATTACGGCATCCCGGTGCTGGACCAGTTCAACTTGCAGGGAATCAACCAGTTCAATGTGAAGCAGTTCTATAAGGAAGACCTCCTTCACATGAACGAGGAAGGGTACCGGCGTATCGGCCCCGTCCAGGCGGCCTTCCTCTCCAACGGCTTTTAACAGCCGATACCGGCTGGGGGCTATTGTACCTCTATCCGGATGAAATCCTTTGACGGAACCGTTTCCGTGTAAACGGTACGGACGGCTTTAATTCCTAAATAATCAAGCGCTTCCGTGGGAATGCGGACAGTGATGTCGGCTGTGTCTCCAAAGTTGGCGATAACAAGGACGGTGCGCTTCCCGTCGCTGCGGAGCCAGGCGAAATGGCGGTCCGGGTTAAAATGGCCGCTGTCCTGGCAGTAGCAGAGGTCATAGGTCTCGCCCTGGGAAAACACCGGGTCTTTGGCCAGTTCCAGGACCTCTTTATAGCGCTCCAAGACGGCTCTCTCCTCCGGGCGGAGTCCTGCGCTTCCCTCCTCTAACCACTGGCGGAGCCGCTGCAGCGAGGCCACGGTGCACCAGTCAAAGATGGAGGTGCGTCCGTCCAGGCCGCTGAAACCCTCGGCCTGCATGCCCCGCTCCCCTATCTCCTGGCCGAAGTACAGCATGAAGGGGGCGGTGTTCAGCAGGGCCGACACGGCGAGCGCCGCGTATCCTGCCTGCGCCGAGCCCGCGAAGAAAGCTGATGGAAGACGCTGCTCGTCGTGGTTCTCCAGGAAGTTGAGCATGTGGGGCTGAAGCGCTCCCAGGAACTGCCAGTTCCAGGAGATTCCCTTTGCGGAAGCTTCGCTGCAGGTAACAGCGCGTAAAGTATCGTATAGGCCGCATTTATCGTAAAGGAAATCAAAGCCGACTTCCTCTACGTACATCCGGTATTTCTCTTTCTGGTAAACCTCCGCGACAAAGATCACCGAAGGAAACTCTTCCTTGATTCTGGCGATGAGCCACTGCATGAACTGCGGGGGTACCAGCTCCACCATGTCACAGCGGAAGCCGTCTATGCCTTTTCCCGCCCAAAAGCGAACGGCCCGGTACATCTTGTCCCAGGTGGCGGTATGGAAGTCACAGTAGTTCAGCTTGACGGTTTCCCACCAGTCGTTAATGCCGGGCGTGGGCGTGAAGCAGTTGCCGGAGGCCTTGGCGGGCATTTCCGTATAGTCCGTGTTTACCGGCAGTTTGAGCGCCTGGGCGGGATAGTAGAAGAAGTCGTTCTCCGGAGCCCAGTGCACCGTAACGTCGTCCCCCGCCCCCAGATCCCCGCGGTACTCGCGTGCGACATGGTTGGGAACAAAGTCTATTATTACTTTAAGGCCGGCCTCGTGCGTGCGCTTAACCAGGTCCTCGAATTCTTCCATCCGCTTTTCCGGCCGCGCGGCCAGGTACGGATTCACGTCGAAGTAGTCTGTAATGGCGTAGGGACTGCCGGCGTCCCCTTTCACAACCTTTTCTCCGGAGGAGAGGCTGGCATGGCGGATGATGCCGGTATACCAAAGGTAATCGACACCGAGCCCCTTCCAATATGCGAGGGACGCGGTGTCGACGCCTGCGAATTTACCGGTGTTCCATAGTCTTGGAAGCAGCTGGTAAATAATATTTTTCATGCTACCAGTTCAAGATCTTCTTGAAGTCATAGGCGGCGGGATCCGCTACGTACTTCTTGGCGGCTTCGTAGTCCGCGGGGGTGATGAAGTGGCAGATGTGCTCGTAGTAATTCTGGGAGGTACCGCCGTCGATGTTCACCCGGCGCGGCGGGATCTTGCCTTCTGCGTTCTGGAGGTCTTTCAGGTACAACGGGTGGGCTTCGCCGTCTGCGTCTACATAGACCATGCAGCCCGTCTCACCCTTGGCGAAGAGCTCGTAGGCACCCATGGCCAGCTCCGTGCAGTACGTGAGGTCATAGCCGATGGGATCCTGGCAGCGGACATCGTAGCCGATTTCCACCGGACGGGTCTTGACTTTGAGACCGATCTTCTTGAATTCCTTCTCCAGGATATCGTTGAACAGGACAGCCTTGGAAATCTTACCCAGCTCCGGATGGCCGTGCTCGTCATAGGTCATGGATACGCCAGCGTTCTTGATTTCCTGGGGATCCAGGTCGTGGAAAACGCCTTCTGCCACCACTACGGTGCCGTAGCCGATACCCATGATGCTGCGCTTGATGATGGCGGACAGGGCCAGCTTCACGATCTTGTCCAGGGTGATGGTGGTCTTGTTGAACATCTCGGGGATGATGGTCATCGGGCAGTGCGTGGCCTCGCCGATACCCAGGGCCAGGTGTCCGGCGCTGCGGCCCATGGCGCTGATGATGAGCCAGTTGCCGCTTGTGCGGGCATCTTCATAGACGGTACGGGCCAGATGGGCGCCCTCGTCTTTGGCGGAGTTGAAGCCAAAGGTGGGAGCGTTGTTCGGGAGCGGAAGGTCGTTGTCGATGGTCTTGGGGACGTGGATGTTGTGGATGGGATAATGCTTGGCTTCCAGGAACTTGGCAATGCGGTTGGCGGTGGAGGCGGTGTCGTCGCCGCCCACGGTGACCAGCAGTTTGATGTTGTTGTCCTGGAACAGGCTCAGGTTGAAGTTCTCTTCAAAATCCTTGTCAGTGGGCTTGAAACGGCTCATCTGGAGGTAGGAACCGCCGCGGTTGAAATAAGCGTCGGCCTTGAAGAAGTCGATGTCCTCTGTACGGGGAGCCTTGGAGAAAAGGCCGCTGTAACCGCCGTGCAGGCCGATCACACGATAACCATTGCTAAGGAAAGTCTTAGCCACAGACATAACCACGGTGTTCATGCCCGGAGCCGGGCCGCCACCGCAAAGGATGATGATGGAATCTTTCATATTGCGTTAAAAATTAGTTTTCCGATAAATCGTGCAAAGATAGTGAAAAAATGTTATTTTTGCCATAGTGAATCAGCGGACATACATAGCCATAGACCTGAAGTCGTTCTACGCTTCGGTGGAGTGCGTGGAGAGGGGGCTGGACCCGCTTTCCACACGTCTTGTCGTGGCCGACGACTCCCGCACGGACAAGACCATCTGCCTGGCCGTGTCCCCCGCCCTGAAGGCGTACGGCATTCCCGGGCGCCCCAGGCTGTTCGAAGTGAAGCAGCAGATTGCCCGCCTCAAACGGGAGAACCCGCGCCTGGAACTGGACTTCATCACAGCCAGGCCCCGCATGGCCAAATACCTGGAAGTGAGCGGCCAGGTGTACAGCGTGTACCTCCGGCACATCGCCCCGGAAGACATCCATGTGTACTCCATCGACGAGGTGTTCATCGATGCCACGGAGTACCTGCGCATGTACGGCATGGACGCGCATACGCTGGCGATGCACCTGATCCGGGAGGTGCTCCGGGAGACCGGCGTCACGGCCACGGCGGGCATCGGCCCCAACATGTACCTGGCCAAAGTAGCCATGGACATTGAGGCCAAGCACCAAAAGGCCGATGCGGACGGCGTGCGCATCGCCGAGCTCACGGAGATGAGCTACCGGGAAAAATACTGGACCCACAGGCCCCTGACCGATTTCTGGCGCATCGGACACGGAACGGAGGCGAGGCTGGCATCGGCCGGCATGTACACCCTGGGCGATGTGGCCCGGATGTCCCTCAGGAACGAGGAAGTGCTGTATAAGCTCTTCGGTATCAATGCGGAACTGCTTATAGACCACGCCTGGGGCTGGGAGCCCTGCACCATGGCCGATATCAAGCGTTACAGGCCGGCTGCGAGCAGCCTTTCCAGCGGGCAGGTGCTGATGGAGCCTTATTCCTTTGAGAAAGCGCGGCTGATCGTGCGGGAAATGACGGACCTGCTGTCGCTGGACCTGGTGGAAAAACGCCTGGTGACCACCCAGCTCGTGCTCCATATCGGCTACGAAGCCGGCAAGGGAAACGGGCCCATGGTGCAGGACTGGTACGGGCGTCCCACCCCGAAGCCCGCGCACGGTTCGGTGAACCTTCCCTTCCCTACATCGGCCACCTCCGTCCTGCTGAAGTCGGCCATGGAACTCTTCGATAGGATTGTTGACAGAAATCTTTATGTAAGAAGGGTTTATGTTGTGGCAGCTCAAGTGATGGACGAGGATAAGGAGCAGGGCCGGCAACTGAGCCTTTTCGACGATAATCCGGACACTTCCCGGGAGCGGAAACAGCAGGAAGCCATCCTGGAAATCAGGCGCAGATTCGGGAAGAACGCCATCCTAAAAGGCATGAATTTCGAGGAGGGCGCCACCACCCGCGAGCGCAACCAGCAGATAGGAGGACACCACGAATGAGCACCCCTTACGACGATATCATCCATCTGGAACACCCCACTTCCAAACGGCATCCCCGGATGTCGCGGCTGGACCGGGCTGCCCAGTTCGCCCCTTTTGCCGCCCTCAAGGGCTACGAGGAAGTCATCGAGGAAAACCGCGAAAAAAACGAGGCAGAGCACTCTTTTTAGCGTATTTCCTTTTTTTTGGCTATATTTGTAGTTCCTGTGCGCACATGCGCACATACGCGCAAGGATGGACTATACCAACGCCAAACAGCGAATAGAGCAACTGAAGGCGGTTCTGTGGGAGAACAGCCGGAAGTATTATGTAGATAACGCTCCCACCATGAGCGACTTCGAGTACGACCAGCTGATGCATGAGCTGGAGCGCCTTGAAGCGGCGTATCCGGAGTATGCTACGGCAGATTCCCCTACCCGCCGGGTGGGCTCGGACCTGGAGACTCCGGGCATGGCTCCGTCAGAAGCCGGCTTCGCCAAGTATCCGCACAAGTATCCCATGCTGTCGCTGGGCAACACCTATTCCGTGAAAGAAGTGGAAGAATTCGCCGAGCGGGCATCCAAGTCGCTGGACCGGAGTTTTTCCTACTGCTGTGAACTCAAGTTCGACGGCACGGCCATCTGCCTCACCTACCGCCATGGCAAGCTTTTCCGCGCGCTGACTCGCGGAGACGGCGTGGTGGGAGACGATGTCACCGAAAACGCCCGCCGGATCGCTTCTATTCCGCACGTCCTGAAAGGAAGCGGCTATCCGGATGAATTCGAAATCCGCGGAGAGGTCCTGATGCCCTATGAATCGTTTGAACGGCTGAACCATGAACGGGAACTCAATGAGGATCCCCTTTTTGCCAATCCCCGCAATGCCGCCAGCGGTTCGCTCAAGCTGCAGGACCCGGAGGAAGTGGGCCGGCGCGGCCTCTTCTGTACCCTGTACCACATCCCGGTCGGCCAGGTGGATTATCCCACGCACGACCAGGCGCTGTCCGCAGCCGCCTCCTGGGGCCTCCCGGTGTCTGACAAGCGGCAGATCTGCCACTCTATCCAGGAGATAGAAGCTTTCATCGACCATTGGGACAAGGCCCGGAAGGACCTTCCTTATGCGACAGACGGCATTGTGATCAAAATCAATGAACTGGCTTGTCAGGACACGCTGGGCTACACGGCCAAGAGTCCCCGGTGGGCCGTTGCGTATAAGTTCAAGGCGGAACAAGCCTGCACCCCCATCCTGTCCATTGATTACCAGGTGGGGCGTACCGGTGCCGTCACCCCCGTTGCCAATATGGAACCGGTGCTGCTGAGCGGCACCATGGTCAAGCGGGCCACGCTGGTCAATGAGGACCAGATACGCAGCCTGGACATTCACGAGGGAGACTGGGTGTATGTGGAAAAGGGCGGAGAGATTATTCCCAAGATTACAGGCGTAGATATGTCCAGGCGTGTCCCCGGGGCGTCCCGTCCGGCCTTCCCTTCCGTTTGTCCGGACTGCGGCACTCCCCTGGTGAAACCGGAGGGAGAAGCCCGCTGGTTCTGCCCCAATACGCAGGGATGCCCTACCCAGATCAAGGGACGCCTCATTCATTTCCTGTCCCGCAAAGCCATGAATGTCCTGGCCGGAGAAGCCACCGTGGAGCAGCTGTACAACCTGAACCTGGTGCATACCCCGGCCGATTTTTATTCGCTCCGGGAGTCTCAGCTACTGATGCTGGAAGGCTGGAAGGAAAAGTCGGCCCGGCGCTTTGTGGACAGCGTCCGGGAATCCCGGAAAGTGCCTTTCGAGCGGGTCCTGTTTGCCCTGGGCATCAGATATGTGGGGGAAACTACCGCGCGGGACATCGCCCGCCATTTCGGCAATATTGAGGCGGTGGCGCAGGCTTCCCGGGAGGAACTCCTTGCGGTTCCGGAGGTGGGAGAGGTCATCGCGGACAGTGTCCTGGCCTATTTCCGCTCCCCTTCCGCGCAGACGGAAATTCAGCGCCTGAAGGCCGCCGGGCTGCAGTTCTCGCTGGCGTCCCAGGCGGGCCCCGTATCCGCTGCGCTGTCCGGGAAAAGCATTGTCATCAGCGGCAATTTCTCCGTGTCCCGGGAAGAAATGAAAGCCCTTATAGAGGCCCACGGCGGCAAGAACAGCTCCTCCCTGAGCGGCAAGACCGATTATCTTCTTGCCGGCAGCAAGCCCGGTCCGGAAAAGATGAAAAAGGCTGCGCAGCTGGGCATCCCCGTCCTGGACGAGGACGCGTTCCGGAAGCTCCTGGGGCCGTCGGAGGGAGAAATCCCCTCCGACGGGCCAGAATCCCTTGAACCCACGCTATTCTAAGGATGTTCAAGCGCGCTGTCCATAAGGTCGAAGTCTTGATCCGGTGGCTTTCCATCTGGGTCGAGCGCATCGTCCGTTTCCTTACCCACGATATCTGGTATCTGAACACGGAAGATTTCTCCCGTTGGAAGAGCCGGCTTGTGCAGGATGCCCGGACGGTGGTTCTCATGCTGGATACTTTCATAGACCAGAAAATCGGCTACCAGGCCACTGCCCTGGCGTTCCGGAGCATGCTCTCCGTGGTTCCGGCCATCGCTATCGGCTTCTATCTGACAGACGGCGTGGGCCTCAGGGACCGCTTCGCCGAAATCCTGTACGCCAACCTGGGCGAGCAGCACATCATCGACTCCCTCCTGCAGGCGGCGGACACCATCGTGAACACGGCCGAGTCCGGCCTGTTCGGCTTTATCTCCATGGGCTCCTTCATCTGGATCGTGATTTCACTGATGATTACGGTCCGCCAGGTGTTCAACAATGTATGGCGGGTGGAACGGGAGCGGAATTTCCTGAAGATGATCGGCATTGTCCTGGGCGTGATGATTCTCGCTCCCTTCGTGGTGATCATCTTTTTCTCCGGGTCGGTGGTCTATTCCCATGTGCTGGACTGGCTCTTCCCCGGAGACTTCTTTTTGTCGGACAGCCTGAAGACATTCCTGTCATGGGCGCTTTTCGCCGGCGTCATTGTGTTGGTGATGTCGGTGATGTTCAAATATATACCCGGAACCAGGGTGCATTTCAGGCATGCCTTTAAGGCTGCCTTGATTGCCGGGCTTATCTTTACCCTGGTGCAGTACCTGTACCTGGAGACGCAGGTGATGGTGGCCAAACAGAATGCCGTGTACGGCGTGCTGTCGGCCATTCCCCTGTTCATGATCTGGCTGAACCTGGGATGGAGCATCATCTTGTACGGCGCGGAACTCTCGTATGCGTTCCAGAATGTCCAGACGCACCAGCTCCGCCTGCGCGGCCAGGCAGATGCCGCTAAAATAACAGAGAGGATATGAGCTTTTCGGAATTTACAGAGAAAGATTACCAGTTGATCGAGAAGGACTATGCGGTCTTGAAAGAGTCGGCACGCAGACGCTGCGCCAGCGAAGAAGAGCTGGCCGTGGTGCAGAAGGCGTTCGACTTCGCCAACGACGCCCACCGGAACGTGCGGCGCCGCAGCGGAGAGCCCTATATGCTGCACCCCATCGCGGTGGCGCAGATCGTGGTGGACGATATCGGCCTGGGATATAAATCCATCGCCGCCGCGCTGCTGCACGACGTGGTGGAGGATACGGACTTCACGGTGGAGGACATCCAGCGGGAGTTCGGGGCCAAGATTGCCTCCCTGGTAGATGGGCTCACCAAGATCAAGAACGTGCTGGACACGGGACTGGAGCAGGACCTGACCCAGCAAAGCCTCCAGGCCGAAAACTTCAAGCGGATCCTGCTCACCCTCAACGACGACGTGCGGGTGGTCCTGATCAAACTGGCAGACCGTCTGCACAACTGCCGCACCATCGAGCACATGCCGGAGCACAAGCGGGACAAGATCCTGTCGGAGACTATGTTCATCTTTATCCCGCTGGCGCACCGCCTGGGCCTGTACGGCATCAAGAGCGAGCTGGAGAACATCTGGCTGCGCTACAAGGAGCCCGAAGCCTATGCCGACATCAACGCCCGCATTAACAAGAACATCAAGGAGCGGGAGAACGAGATGAACGACTTCATAAGGCCCATCTCCGAAGCTCTCACTGCGGCCGGATTCAAGTTCGAAATCAAAAAGCGGGTGAAGACCCCTTATTCGGCCTGGCACAAGATGCAGACCAAGCAGATCCCCTTCGAGGAAGTCTATGACCTGTACGCCATCCGCATCATTTTTGATGCCGAACGTGACTCGCAGGATTCGGAGCGTGACCAGTGCTACCACATCTTCTCCATCATCACGGGCATCTACCGCTACATGCCGGAGCGCCTGAGGGACTGGGTGAAGAACCCCAAGTCCAACGGCTACGAGAGCCTGCACTGCACCCTGCTCAGCGCCACGGGCGTTTGGGTGGAAGTGCAGATCCGCACCCGGCGGATGGACGACATCGCGGAGAAAGGCATCGCCGCCCACTGGGCCTACAAGAAAGACGGTTACCTGGGCGAGGGCGACAAGGAGATGGACACCTGGCTGTCCCGGATCAAGGATATCCTGGTGAATCCGGACGTGAATGCGCTGGAACTGCTGGACATTATCCACAACGACCTTACCAGCGCGGAAATCTATGTCTATACGCCCAGAGGCGAGCAGCGGACCATCCAGAAAGGCTCCACGGCCCTGGACTTCGCCTATTCCATCCATACGGAGGTGGGCAACAAGGCCATCGCCGCCAAGGTGAACCAGCGGCTGGTGAAGCTGGGCCAGGTGCTCAAGACCGGCGACAAGATAGAGATTATTACGGCTGAGGACGGCAAGCCCCAGCGCGAATGGCTGCAGTTCCTGGTAACCCACCGCGCTCGCAGCGTGGTGATGGATTACTTTAAGAACGAACGCCGCCAGACGGTGGAGTTCGGCCGGAAAACCCTGGAAGGCCAGGTGGAAGCGCTGGGCATCAAATGCGACGAGAAAATCCTCCAGCGCATCGAAGTGGCTTATAAGGCGGGTTCCCGCGAAGAGCTGTTCTACAAGATCGGTATCGGCAACCTGAACCTGAGCAACCTCTCGGAGATGCTGAAACGCTCGTCCGGCAACCGGCTCTCCTGGCTCCGGAAGGTACTGGGCCGGGAGCAGAAGGAAGACAACGCTCAGGGACGGGAGACCATCATTATCGGCTCGGAAGACCCTTCCGGCCCTCAGTATGCCATTGCCAGCTGCTGCAACCCCATTCCCGGAGACCCGGTAGTGGGTTTCAAAGCGCCGGACGGCACCGTGACCATCCACAAGAAAAGCTGCCCGGTGGCGGAAAACATCGCCGCCCTGCACGGAGACTGGGTGGTGGTGCCCCGGTGGCTGGAACATTCGGCCGACGACAACGCCTTCCTGGTGCGCCTGTCGCTCCGCGGAATAGACCGCGTGGGGCTGCTCAACGAGATTTCGCGTTACCTGTCCCTGGTGATGGGCGTGAACATGCGCCGGCTGAACCTGTCGGCCGAAGGCGGCCTGTTCGAGGGCTATATAGACCTGTATGTCAACTCCAGGGACATCCTGGAGAAGATGATCCGCAAACTTTCCTCCATCGAGGGAATCAGCAACGTTTCAAGAAGCGAACTATGAATCTGAAAAAGTTTCTTCCCCTTATACCGGCGGCCCTCGTCCTGGGCGCCATGATGTTTCCTTCGGGCTGCGCCAATACCACGGCGTCCCCTTCCGGCGGCCCCAAGGACACCATTCCGCCCGTGATCGTGAAGATCGCTCCCCTGCCCGGCACCACCAACGTGCCGGTGCACAACACCACCGTGCGGTTCACGTTCAACGAGTACGTGAAGATCAAAGACGCCAACGGTATCTTCCTGTCCCCACCGATGGAAAAGAAACCCAAGGCCGTAATCCGGGGAAAGTCGGTGGTCGTGAGCTTCGAGGAGGACCTGATGCCCAACACGACCTATACGCTGGACCTGACCGGCGCCATCCAGGACAACAACGAAGGGAATCTGTTCCCGGGGTACACGCTGGTCTTCTCTACCGGAGAACAAATTGATTCCATGTGCGTTACGGGCCTGGTTCAGGATTGCAACACCCTGATGCCCGTCAAAGGCGCCACGGTGCTTTTCTATAAGGACCATGCCGACTCCGCCGTGTTCCTGCATCGGCCGGATGCCGCCGCCCGGACCGATGACTGGGGCTTTTTCTCGCTGCGGAACATCCAGGACACCCTGTATCGGGTGTATGCGCTGAAAGATGCCAACAACAACAATATCTACGAGCCGGACAATGAGACGGTGGCCTTTCTGGACTCCCTCTTCCGCCCGGTGACCGTGATTAGCGACTCCCTGTACGAATTCAAGAAATTCGACATGAAAGACACCTTGCTCTGCCTGGCCCGGAAAACGGAAATGGAACTGAGCCTGTTCCGGGAAATGCCGTCCAAGCAGATGATCATGAACAAGGCCCGTACAGGCCTGCGCAGCGCCTATGTCACCTTCAACGCCCCGGACGCCGTGGTGCACGACTTCCGGATCAAGGGGCTGCCGCGGGAAAAGCTCATCTCCCAGTTCAACCCGGAGCGGGACTCCCTGGAACTGTGGGTGAATGAACAAGGGAAGATTCCGGACACCCTGCAGCTGGTGGTCAGGTACGACAAGACAGACTCGACCGGTGTGAAAAAGGCCACCGACGAAACCGTGAAACTGGCGCTGGACCGTCAGTTGCGGGCCGAACTGATGAAAAGTTCCTCCCGGGACATCAAGCATGAAGACACCCTGTGTACGTTCAAGTCTACGGCCGAACCCACCACGGTGGAGCAGTACGGCTTTGAATTGGAGTTCACGTATCCCCTGATTGAGGACGGGTGGGATTCGCTCAAGCTGCGGGCGGTGAATCCGCGACAGCAGGAGTCGCTGGTGGCGGTGAACGTGACGCAGGATTCCACCAACCTGCGCAAGTACCGGATTATGCCCGCGGAGCCCTTCCAGAAGGGTTACGACTACATATTGCGGGTGCCGCACCGGCGTTTCCGGGACATCAACGGGTACCGGAACGACAGTACCGTCCTGAAGGTGACCCTGCCCACGGACGACAAACTTAGTTCCATCTGTCTGGAACTGTCCGGAGTACATAACAAGTATATTATCGACCTGCTCAACGAGAAACGGGACAAGATCATCCGGAGCTTCATCGTGCACGAAGACGGCCAGGTGGTTTTCCCTTATCTGAAAGAAGCGTCCTATTGCATCCGCATGACCGAGGATGTCAACGGCAACAACCTGGTGGATACCGGTAACCTGCTGGAACACCGCCAGCCGGAGAAGGTGCGTTTCTTCAAGGTGGACGACCAGTTCCTGATCAAAGTGCTGGAGCGCTCGGAGATGGTCTGGAAGATTGATATGGAGGAGATGTTCCGATGAAAAAGTGCGTCCTCATCTGTTTGCTGCTACTGTCTGCAGCCTTCGTGTCCCGCGCCCAGGTCCAGGAAGAAACCATAGACCTGGAGAAGGAGTTTTTCTCCCTGCCGCAGGAGGTGACTCCGGAGTATCTGGACACGACCGCCATCCAGGTGGTCAAACCCAACGATTACTGGCTGGTTGGCGTGTACGGCGGGGCGTCTTTCCAGTACGGCAACTTCAACCCTCACCGTTCCGTGCGCTGGGTGGTCCAATATCCGGTGTACGGCTTTTCCGTGATCCGCCACTTCACCATGTTCGGCATCTTCCCCAACATGGCCCTGGAACTGGGTGCGCAGATGAATTACGAGGGCTATGAATTCAAACGCAACAAGGAGACCGGCTATATACCCACGGAGTCGGGCGCTTATAAGGTAATGATGACCGTGCCGGAGGCATTCATGCTGTCGCATTTCCACATCGATATGGGCGACCATTTCAAGCTGCTGGCCAAGGTGGGGCTCTATGGGGGCTATCGGACCTCCATTACCCGTATCCCGGACGAGCCCTATGCCCAGTCTTCCACCTTCCTGGACTACGAACATGCCTTCCGGGACTACGACAAGCGCTTTTCTTACGGCGTCAAGGGCGGGCTGGGTTTCGGCCTGATGTTCGACCCCTTCGAAATCCATGTGACCGTCCATGTCAAGTGGGGATGGAATTCGTTCTGGCAGCCGGACTATTACAGCCCGTACTATTACCGGTTCGGCTATCCCCTGGATGGCGGTGTGAATATCGGCCTGTATTACCAGCTGAGTCCCCGGCACGGGCATTCCCGTGCGCAGCTCCGGAAGATGGCCCGGATAATCGTTGAATCAGAGAACAGATAGAATGAAAACACTGGAAGTGAAAGTGGGCTCTGTCCGGATAGGCGGCACGGCCCCCATCGTCCCCCAGACGATGCTCAATACCCATACGTCGGACGTGGAAGCAACGCTGAATCAGGCTGTCCAGGTGGCCCGCTGCGGTGCGCAGCTGATCCGGATCACCGTCCCCTCCCTTAAAGACGTGGAAGCCCTGGCAGAGATTCACCGGCGGTTCCGCGCCCTGGGTTACGATACGCCCCTGGTGGCCGATGTCCACTTCTCCTCGGAGATTGCCATCGCCGCCGCGAAGGTGGTGGAGAAGGTGCGGATCAATCCCGGGAATTTCCATCCGGACCACGAAAAAGCCCGGGAACGGTTCGCCCAGTTCCTGCAGGTGTGCAAGGAGCATGGAACCGCCATCCGGATCGGCCTGAACCACGGTTCGCTGGGACGGTATATCATTGACAAGTATGGAAATACCCCTAAGGCCATGGCCTTGGCCGCCATGGAGTGGATCCGGATGTGCATGGACGCCTCTTTCTATCAGGTGGTGGTGTCGCTGAAGGCCTCCAATACGGTGGTGATGATCCAGGCCTACCGGGAGCTGGCTGCGCTGATGCAGGAAGAGGGTGTGGTCTTCCCCCTGCATGTGGGCGTTACAGAGGCCGGAAACGGTGATACGGGCCGCATCAAATCCTGTGTGGCCATCTCTACCCTGTTGTCTGAGGGGATCGGCAATACCGTCCGGGTTTCCCTGACGGAAGACCCTGTGAACGAGGTTCCCGTGGCCCGGTATCTGGCTCACCGCTATTCCGATGCACCTGCCCCCGAAGGATTGAGCGAGCGGGAAACCGTGATCTTGAAAGCCGCCTGCGATTACGGGAAAAAGCTGATAGACCGGGAAATAGATGAGGTTTCTTTCCCGGACCTCCCCTATGGCGAATACCTGGCCGACGAACTGATGCAGGCCTGCCGCCGCCGTTTCTACAAGCCCGAGTACATCGCCTGCCCCGGCTGCGGCCGCACCATGTACAACCTGCAGGCGGCTTTCGAGGCCGTGAAGGCGCGCACATCGGATATGAAGGATGTGGTGATCGCGGTGATGGGCTGTATCGTGAACGGCCCCGGCGAAATGGCCGACGCCGATTACGGCTACGTGGGCGAAGGTGCGGGCATGGTGAGCCTGTACCGTAAAAAAGAACCCGTCCTCAGGCATATTCCCGAGGACGAGGCTGTAGACCGGTTGGTGGAGTTAATCCGGAAGGACCGCGAGCACTGATTCCACGGCGCGGACCTTGTCTCCCACCTTTACTTTTACATCGGCTTCCAGCGGGACGAACAAGTCTATGCGGGAGCCGAATTTGATTACCCCGCACTGCTCCCCCCGGTATTCGATGTGGCCGGGTTCGGAGTAACACACGATGCGGCGGGCGAACGTTCCGGCGATTTGCTTGAAGAACACCTGTCCGTGACTGTTCTGAAGGCAGGTGGAGGCGTGCTCGTTGAGCTCTGACGACTTGGGATGGAATGCCAGGAGGTATTTCCCGGGATGGTACTTGTAATAGGTGACTTCTCCGGTGATGGGCCAGAAGTTGCAATGGACGTCGAAGAAATCCATATAGACAGAAATCTGGATGCAGTCTTTTTTCAGATACTCTTTCTCGAAGACCCGATCTACGATGACCACCTTTCCGTCGGCCACGGAAGTGACCAGGCGGCTGTTCTCCTCGTTGGGCGTAGTGCGGTCCGGGACGCGGAAGAACCAGGTGATGAACACCATGAAAACCACGAAGGCGATGCACAGCGGCAGGCTGATCCACAGGATGGGAATATAGCGCGCCGTGAGAAAAATCAGGACTGCGCAGATACACCAGCTCACCAGGATGGTGCCGTAGGAATCGTTGTCAATTTTGATAAATTTCATCTTAGAGTAGTCCGTTTAGAAGCAGATACACATAACCGGTGGGAATGGCGAAAAGGGAGCTGTCGAAGCGGTCCAGCAGACCGCCGTGGCCGGGAATGATATTCCCGGAATCCTTCACGCCGAACTGACGTTTCCAAAGCGATTCGAACAAATCTCCGAAAACGCCGGATATGCTCATCAGGATGGCCATGACCAGTACGTGGATGGTAGGATAGCCGATTAGCCCCGTTTTAAGCATGATAACAGCGGCTGCAGCGGCCGTAATGAGACCGCCGAAGAAGCCTGCCCAGGATTTTTTCGGGGAAATATCCGGGCACATTTTGGCAGGCCATACACGCTGGCCCAGCAGCATTCCGAAGCAATATGCTCCTACGTCCGAGGCCCAGATGACAATGAAGAATGCCAGCATGAGCCGGCCGTCGAAAACGCCTTCCGAAGACACGACGAAGTGCGACAGGGCAAGCGGGACGGCAATATACAGCAGCGCGCTGAAAACGTAGGCGTAATCCTTGAACTGGGTGTGGTCCAGAATCATCAGGACCATCAGGAGAATCAGGAAGATCAGATTGAGGCTGAGCCATTTGGGATCCAATTGCGAAACGCCCGTCACAAGACCTACCGAGACAAAGGCCAGCACGGCTACGACGGCGGTGGCTATACGGACAGGCCGATGCGCCTTCCCCAGGGTTATGCGCAGAAACTCCAGCACCATCACGCAGGAGATAAAGGCGAAAAGGATGTTGAAGCACAGACGGTTTACAAGCAGTCCTCCCAGCATCACTGCCAGGAAGACGGCTCCGGATATGCTTCTTTTGACGGTACTATTCATGAACGGGTTCTTCTATAAACTGGTCTTCCACGGCCGGTTTAACCTTGGGGCCGAGGATGTGCTCGATATCTTCTGCAAAGATAACTTCTTTTTCCAGGAGAAGTGCGCCCAGCTGCATGAAACCTTCCTTGTTGTCGTCGATGAGCTTGCGGGTGCGGTCATGCACTTCCTTGACAAGCGCTTTCACCTCGCTGTCCATCAGTTCGGCCGTTTTCTCGGAATACGGCTTTACCAGGTTATATCCGCGGGAACCGGTTGAATCATAGAAACTTAACGTTCCAACTTTGTCGCTCATGCCATAGTACTGGACCATGGCATAGGCCATGCCTGTCATGCGTTCCAAGTCGTTCAGGGCGCCGGTGGACGGTTCCCCGTTCAGGATTTCCTCTGCTACGCGGCCGCCGATCAGGACGCTCATGCGGTCCATCATGATGCTCCGGGACCAGTTCTTGCGCTCTTCCGGGAGGCTCCAGGTGAGGCCGAGCGCGTTGCCGCGGGGGATGATGCTCACTTTGAAGACAGGGTCTGCGTACGGAAGCAGCCAGCCCACCAGGGCATGACCGGCCTCGTGATAGGCGGTGGTGCGTTTTTCAGCCGGCGTCATGATGGTAGTGGACTTGCGCTCCAGGCCGCCGATGATGCGGTCTACCGCGTCCAGGAAATCCTGCTGCATGACGGCGCTGTGGCCGCGGCGTGCGGCCGTGAGTGCGGCCTCGTTGCAGACGTTGGCGATGTCGGCGCCGGAGAAGCCGGGCGTATGCTTGGCCATGAATTCCACGTTGAAGTCTTCTCCCAGCTTGATGTCCCTGAGGTGGACGTTGAAGATTTCTTCACGTTCCTTGAGCTCCGGCAGTTCCACATGGATTTGGCGGTCGAAGCGGCCGGCTCTCATCAGGGCCTGGTCCAGGATGTCTGCACGGTTGGTGGCGGCCAGGACGATGACACCGCTGTTGGTGTCGAATCCGTCCATTTCCGTAAGCAGCTGGTTCAGCGTGTTCTCCCGTTCATCGTTGGAGGAGAATCCTCCGTTCTTGGCCCTGGCGCGGCCCACGGCGTCTATCTCGTCGATGAACACGATGCAAGGGGCTTTTTCCTTGGCCTGGCGGAACAGGTCCCGCACGCGGGAAGCGCCTACGCCAACGAACATTTCTACGAAGTCAGAGCCGGAGATGGAGAAGAAAGGTACATTGGCCTCCCCTGCCACGGCCTTGGCCAGCAGGGTTTTACCCGTTCCCGGAGGCCCTACCAGCAGGGCGCCCTTGGGAATCTTGCCGCCCAGGGCGGTATATTTGGCCGGGTTTTTCAGGAAGTCCACGATTTCCATCACCTCTTCCTTGGCGCCATACAACCCCGCCACGTCCTTGAAGGTGACTTTGACGTCTCCTTTCTCGGTTTCGCGGGCCGTGGATTTGCCCGTGTTGAAGGGATTGAATCCCCCGCCGGGGCCACCCTGGCCCATCCCCCGGTTCATGCCGCGGAACATCCATACCCAGAAGAGGATAAAGATGACCAGCGGGAACAGCAGCTGGAAAACCTCTCCCCAGATGTGGTCTTCGTTCTTGATGACCACTTTGAACTGGTCTGCGCTCTGGAGCTCCGCGTTGAGTTCTTCGAAGCTGGCTTCAGGGTCGAACTTAGTGGAAACCAGGAAATAGAAATGCGGTGCACGGCGGGGCGGAACCCCACCGGCGAACTTGTCTGTGTACTTGGCCAGGCGGTCTGCCTTGACTTTGATCTCTCCTTTGAAGTCGTTGCGGATGAAGGCGATCTCTGCCACATCCCCTGCCCTGACCATGCGCTGGACCTCTGTCCATTCAATCTTTTCCGGAGCGGCCGACTGCTGGTTGCGGAAGAGCAGATAGCCGATTCCGATGAAAAGGAGGATATACAGCCATGACAGGTTGACGACGATTTTGCGTCCGCCCTTGTTGGGCGTTTTGGAACTCTCTGCCATTTATTCTTCTGTTTTGGAGACTTTTTTCGCAGGAACTTTGCGTTCCTGGTAGGATTTGCGGGGGACATCGGCCCAGAGCTCTTCCAGGCGATAGAAATCCCGGTATTCCTTGAGGAAGATGTGCACGACGATGTTGCCGTAGTCCTGGATGATCCAGAAGTTGTTTTCCTCTCCCTGCGAGCGGTACAGCTTGTGGCCTTCTTCCTTCATTTTTTCGGCGATATTGTCTGCGACGGCACCCACCTGGGTGGTGTTGGAAGCGTCGCAGATCACAAAGAAATCGGTAATGGAGCCATCGATTTTCCTCAGGTCCAAAGACACGGCATCCTGTCCCTTCTTGTCGTAAATGGCATCGGCGATGAGCCGGAGATCATGCGTAATCATGTATAGTCGCTATCTGTTTTATTTGTATCTTTGCACAAAGATAATCAAAATTAAGGCCAATGCAAATAAAGTGGTTTGACGAGTTGGATTCTACCAATGACGAGCTTCTGCGCGGGATTTCCCGCTATGACAATTTGTCAGTGGTAGCCGCCGTGCGGCAGACTTCCGGGCGCGGACAGCGCGGGAACAAATGGTTGTCGGCCCCGGGAGACAATCTTACTTTTTCGATTTTGCTTAAACCATCGGCCCTGCCCGCCGGAGAGTTCATGTCCCTGACCTACCTGGCCACTCTCTCTGTGAAAACGTGGCTGTGCGAACAGGGCGTTCCGGCCATGATCAAGTGGCCCAACGACATCTATGTGGGCAAGCGGAAAATCTGCGGGATGCTGGTGGAGAACCAGCTGGACGGCAAGCGGATAGCCGCTTCCGTGATTGGAATTGGCCTGAACCTGAACCAGACCGTTTTCCCCGGCGAGCTGGTGAATCCGGTCTCCCTGAAACGGCTCACCCGCAAGGAGTACCCTTTGCGGGAAACCCTGGAGCAGCTCCTCTCCCGCTTCGATTTCCCTGCCCTGGATACGCCCAAAGGCCGGACCGCCCTGTGGGAGGCCTATAACCGGGACCTTTTCCAGCAGGGACTCCCCTGCCGGTACAGAGACCTGCTGTCGCAGGCGGAATTCACCGGTACGATAAAAGGCGTCACCCGGGAGGGACGCCTTTTGATGGAAGACGGGAAATCCTTCTCTTTCAAGGAGATCGGATATATCCTCTAGCCCTGTTTCATCTGCCGGATCACCTCTGCGGGATCCTGGGCCTTGAATACGGCGCTGCCGGCAACCAGGATGGTGGCTCCGGCGCGGGCCAGTTCTCCGGCGTTGGCTGGACTTACGCCGCCATCCACCTCAATATCTACATGGGGGCGGCCGATGCGTTTGAGTTCTTCCCGAACGGCACGGATGCGGTCCAGAGTTTCCGGAATGAACTTCTGCCCGCCAAAACCGGCGAAAACGCTCATCAGCAGGACAAAATCCGCCTGGCCCAGGTACGGGAATATCTTTTCCACGGGACAGTCCGGGTTGATCACGATGCCGGCCTTGGCTCCATTCTCGTGGATAAGGTCCAGTACGGCGGCAGACTCTTCCAGAGCGGCCTCGTAGTGAAAACTGATCATGGCGGCGCCCAGCCGGGCGAAACGCGGAATGTATTTCTCCGGATGGACGATCATCAGGTGCACGTCCATGGGTTTTTCCGCCAGGGATGCGACAGCTTCCACCACCGGGAAGCCGAAGGAGATGTTGGGCACGAAACTGCCGTCCATGATGTCCAGATGGAAGATGTCGGCATGGCGGTTCACGGTTTGCACGTCTTTTTCCAGGTGCAGGAAATCCGCCGCGAGCAAGGATGGGGCTATCTGTATCATGCGAAATTGAGGACTATATCGTTGAGATGGGCGACGAAGCGCTCCATCGAAGCCAGATCCAGCTTTTCACCTGGGGCGTGAACCCCGCGCAAGGTGGGGCCGAAGGAAATCATGTCCAGGTCCGGGAATTTCTCCAGGAACAGGCCGCATTCCAGCCCTGCATGGATGGCTTTAATTTCCGGGTCGTGGCCGAAGAGCTTGCGGTAAGAAGCCCGGGACACCTCCAGGATGTGGGATTGCAGGTTGGGTTTCCAGCCGGGATATTCTCCGCTGTGCTCGATATCGAAACCGCCCAGGAAGCAGGTGGCTTCCAGTTTTTCGGCGATGGCGCTGAGCTCGCTCTGAACGGAGCTGCGGTGCGAGCAGAGTACCGTAAGCTGCCCGTCCTTGGTATGTACGGCGGCCATGTTGGTGGATGTCTGGACCAGGCCGGGAATGTCCGCGGACATGGCCTGGACGCCGTGCGGAATGGCAAGCAGCGTGGCGATGATGGCGGCGGCATCCCCCTCTTCGATGGGTTTCAGCGCTGTTTCAGCCGGCTCTACGGCCGCTTCCACGTCTGGATCCGAGCTGGCGAATTCGGCCTTGAGGATGGCGTTGAAGGCCTTGACGTCCTCCTTCATATCCTGTACTTCGTCTTCCGGGACGGCGATGAGGGCGTAGGCTTCCCGGCAGATGGCGTTGTGTTTGTTGCCGCCTTCGATGGCAAGGAGCTGGTAGTCGTACTGGAGCTCCGTGTACAGGAAGCGGACCAGCTGTTTGAGGGCGTTCATGCGCTCTTTGTTGATGTCGTCTCCGCTGTGCCCGCCCAAGCCGCCGAAGACTTTTATCTTGAGCACCTTATAGCCCTTCCGGAGCGCTTCCTGGGAGAATGTGTAACTGGCATTGCTTTCCTTGCCGCCGGCACATCCCACGAACAGCTGCCCTTCATCTTCCGAGTCCAGGTTGATGAGGAACTTACCTTCGAAGAAGCCCGGCTCCAGGGCAAAGGCCCCGTCCATGCCGGTCTCTTCCGAGATGGTGAACAGGCACTCCAGCTTGCCCATGGGTTCCCGGCTTTCCAGCAGGGCCAGGCAGGCGGCGATACCTATTCCGTCGTCTGCCCCAAGGGTGGTATTCTTGGCCACCATCCACCCGTCCTCTATCTCATAGGGGATGGGCTGGGTCTTGAAGTCGAAGTCAAAGCTGGCCAGTTTTTCGCAGACCATGTCCTGGTGGGCCTGCAGCACCAGCGTGGGTACGTTTTCCTTGCCGGGCGAGGCTTCTTTGATGATGACTACATTGCCGGTTTTGTCTGTCTTGCAGGCAAGCCCCCTTTCTGCGGCGAACTGCTGCAGGTAGGCGGTTATTTGCTCTTCGTGACCCGACTCCCTGGGGATGCGGGTTATGTCTTTGAAAATACGGAGTACTTGTGCTGAATTCATTTTTACGGAAATAACCTATGTTTCCGTAAAGATAGTGAATATTTGCGGGAAAAGGAAATTTATTGCTCTACGGGCACCACAATCATGCTCTCGATGTCTTCCACCCACTGGCGGAAGAGCCGGTCCGTGGACATGAGGTCCTGGACGGTGGTGCAGGCATGCAGCACCGTGGCGTGGTCTTTTCCGCCCAGTTCCGTGCCGATGGTGGACAGGGAACAGTTGGGAATCAGGGAGCGGCACTCGTACATGGCAATCTGGCGGGCCTGGACGATCTGGCGTTTGCGGCTCTTGGAAACCAGGGTTTCCCGGGTGATGTTGAAATACTCGCATACGGTACCCACGATGAAATCGATGGAGATGTCGGCCGACTGTTCGGTGACGATCTTGCCCGTGATGTTCTCTGCCAGGTCGATGGTGATTTCCTGATGCCCCAGCGTGGCATAGGCCACCAGGGAGATCAGGGTGCCTTCCAGTTCGCGGAAGTTGGACTTCACGCGAGACGCCAGGAAGGAAAGGACGTCTTCGCCGATGCTGACGCCCTCCCGCTGGGCGCGGGAACGGAGCATTTGCAGCCGGGTGTTATAGTCCGGTTTGGAAAGCTCTACCGACAGGCCCCATTTGAAGCGGGACAGGAGCCGTTCTTCGAAGTTCTGCAGGTCTACGGGGGCGCGGTCGCTGGTGAAAATGAGCTGCTTCCCGTTCTGGTGCAGGTGGTTGAACACGTTGAAGAAGGAGTTCTGCGTACCCTGGCCTACCATGTCTTGGATATCGTCCACGATTAAGACGTCTATCCGCTGGTAGAAAGCCAGGAAATCCACGATGCGGTTGCCTTTGACGGCATCCATGTATTGGGTTTTGAACTCGTTGCCGGTGACATAAAGCACCACCGTATCCGGGAAACGCTCTTTGATGTCAATGCCGATGGCCTGGGCGATATGGGTTTTCCCGAGGCCGGGGCCGCCGAACAGGAACAGCGGATTGAACGGGGTTTTGCCCGGAGCCAGGGAAATGTTTTCTCCGGCGTTGACGCCCAGTTTGTTGCAGTCCCCTTCCACCAGGTTGCCGAAGCAGTAGACCGGGTTCAGCCGCGGGTTGATCTTGAGCCGCTGTACGCCCGGATATACGAAGGGGCTGGGGCTGCCTGAAGGCTGATACGTGGGGACGGAGACAGGGTTGTTGGTGGGAACCGGCCCATGGGCGGCGGGAAGGATCATTCCCTGCTGGTTCCTGACCGGCTGTACCAGATAGAACAGCTGGGCATCTGCTCCGATGGCCCTGCGAAGGGTTGCCTTGAGCAGGTCCATGAAGGCACCTTCAATATAATCGCGGAAAAAATCCGAGGGAACCTGGACCGTAAGCTTGGACCCGTCCAGCGAGATGGGCACGATGGGTTTGAACCAGGTATCGAACTTCTGCTGATCAATGTTGTTCTCAATGATCTGCAGACAGTTATTCCATACCGCAATATGTCTTTCCTGGTCCAGCATGGGGATAGGTTCCGGTTTTTAGTGGTGTTTTTTCTTATTCGCTAATGCAAATTTGGAGGAAAAAAACTTGATAAAAAAATGGTTTCCCTCTTGCAAATAAAAAAATTTATATTTAATATTATTGTGCTGGAGCCAAGATTATGGCTATTTATTAAAATATTGTGAATCAGTATATTACGTATTGCAATCGTGCGTAAAAACTTGATAAATATATTTTCTTATTTGGAATAAATCTAAAATAGCGATTTTTGGATTTCTCCCCTTTGCAAGGCTTTGTAAGGCCGAAAATCAGCGTACAGGGGAAGATTCCCCGTTCTGGATTTTGACCAGATAGGCATCCGGATAATTTTTCTGGACTGCCGAATATTTTCCTTTGGCTTCTTTCAGGGAGGCGGAAGTTTCCACAATGTATTTATACAGTTTTCCGCTTTGGACGACGATGGGTTTGTAACCCTTGAAAAAAGGATCGGACAGGTCCATCTTTTTCCCTGTGGCCAGGATCTGGGTTCCGTACAGCGGACCGTCCGAAGGGGTGGGACTGGCCGCCTGGCGGGCTTCCGGTTTTTCCGCAGGTGCAGGAGCAGACGCCGGGGATGCGGATGACGGTGCCGCGGCAGCAGCCGGTGCGGTGCCGTCGTAACGGGTCTTGAAGGTGCGGAAAGCTTGGAAAATGTTTTCCGCGATGCCGTCCCTCCCCTTTTCCGAGCGCATGGTGGCCAGGTCGTCCGGGTTGGTGATGAAGCCTACCTCGATGAGCACGGAGGGCATGGCGGTGCGCCAGAGCACCCAGAACGGATCCTGGTGGATACCGCGGCTGTTCTTGATGGGTTTGCTGCCCATGGCGCTGGCTACGTCGTCGGCAAAGGTGAGGCTTCCGGCCAGGTGGGCGTTCTGCATCAGGTTAAAGATGATATAGGACTGCGGGTCTTCGGGGTCGAACCCCTGATAGCGCGCCTGGTAATTGTCTTCCAGCATGATAACGGCGTTTTCCCGCTTGACTAGGTCCAGATTCTTGGAAAACAGGTCGTTCCCCTTTTTGGCCGACTGGCCCAGGGTGTGGATGGAGTAGCCGTTGGCGGTGGTCCCCTTCTCTACGGAATTCACGTGGATGGAGATGAACAGGTTGGCGTTGGCTTTGTTGGCGATGACGGCGCGGTTTTCCAGTTCCACGAAGGTGTCGTCGTCGCGGGTCATCTTCACCGTAACGTCCGGATAGGCGGCTTTGATTTTTGCCGCCAGCTTATTCCCGATGTCCAGCGTGATGTTTTTCTCGTAGGTTTTCTTGTCCCGGCTCACGCAGCCGGAGTCTTTCCCGCCGTGGCCGGGGTCGATGACGACCGTTCGAAGTTTCACCGAAGCTCCCTCGCTTTGATTCTGGGCAGGCACGGGGATTGTAAGAGAGAGTGCGGCAAAAGCGGCAAGAACAGGGCGGAAAGACAGCTTCATGGCGGCTTCTGTTTTGAAAATTGTGGAATATATCGTATTTTTGTACCTTATATTTTTGCACAAATTTAGCAAAAATTACGGAATGGCAAGGAAGTTTATGCAATTTATAGGTCTGGCACTGACCCTGTTGATGGCAACTGGGGTCTGGGCCGGTGCCCGTAAACTTCCCCTCGGCCGTACTGTCGGCAAAGACAATGCCGAAACGGTGGCGGCCTTCCGCAGCGCCGTTGCCCGGCTCCGGGACACGCTTCCTTCCGCCCCCCGGCAGGGCCTGTCCCGGGACACCCTGTTGCCCCGCCTGCCCAAAGATTCGCTCCCGGACCGTCCGGAGAAAGATTCCATGTCGGCCCAACTGCCGGATTCCACTGCGGGAGATACGCTCCGAAGCGCCTACCAGGACTCTCTCTCGCATGCGATGGATTCCGCTTTCCGGGCAGATTCTTTGGCCGGGGTACGGAAAGACTCGCTGGACCTGCTGGACAAGAGCTCCCTGGACCGCCCCGCCTTCACCGCGGCCGAAGATTCCATCATTACGGACTTCTCCAATGGCAGGCGGCTCATCTATTATTATGGTGGTGCCACCGTCTCCTATCAGGACATGAAACTCACGGCGGACTATATCCGGTTCGACATGGCCACCAACACCGTTTATGCGCGCGGCCAGCAAGATACGCTCACCGGCGAGTGGTCCGGCCTGCCGGAGATGACCCAGGGCAAGCAGACTTACAAGATGGACGAGGTCTATTACAACTTCTCCACCCGCAAGGCGCGCATCGTGAACATGGTCACCAAAGAGGCGGAAGGCATCCTGCAGGGCCAGAATATCAAGATGATGCCGGACCAGTCCATCAACATGGAAAACGGCATGTACACCGTTTGCGACCTGGAAGAGCCGCACTACTACTTGAAACTGTCGCTGGCCAAGGTGGTCACCAAGCCTTCACAGAAAACCGTATTCGGGCCGGCCTGGCCCGTGGTTGCCGGCGTGCCGGTCCCTATCGGCCTTCCGTTCGGCTTTGTTCCGGAAAAGCCCACCCGGGCGACGGGCCTGCTGATGCCCTCCTTCGGCGAGGAACAGGCGCGCGGTTTCTATATCCGGGATGCGGGTATGTATTTTGTGATCGGCGATTATCTGGACATTTCCCTGACGGGAGACTATTACACCCTGGGCTCCTGGGCCGTGGACCTGAATACCCGATATAAAGTGAACTACAAGTTCAACGGTTCCCTCGCGCTCACCTTCTCCAACGACCAGACGGGCGAACGGGGCAGCACGGACTTCGCCCAGTCCCGCAACTTCGGCTTCCGCTGGACCCATTCGCAGGATTCCAAGGCCCATCCGGGCACCACGTTCAGCGCGTCGGTGAATTTCTCCTCCCCGTCCAACAACAAGTACAACGCCCGCAGCGTCACGGAGGCCCAGCAGAACCAGATCAGTTCCTCCATCTCCTATACGAAGAACTGGGACGGCAAGTTCAACCTGAGCGTGAACGCCCTGCACAACCAGAACTCCAGGGACTCCAGCTATACCTTCACCCTGCCCAACATCACCTTCTCCGTCACCCGCTTCTATCCGTTCAAGCAGAAGAACCGGGTGGGCAAGGAAAAGGCCTACGAGAAGATTTCCTTCGGCTATTCCACCTCTTTCCAGAACAAACTCAACTTCAAGATGCGGGATATGCAGGATTTCGTGCTGGATGCCAACGGGCAGCATGTGTGGGAGGAGGGCGCCAACGGCAACCTGTACCGCGTGAAGGAGTTCGGCGATTCACTGGGCGTGAAGGCCCTGAACCGCCTGACCAACGGCATGTCGCACAATTTCCAGATCGGCCTTCCGTCCTTCACCCTGCTCAAGTACATCAATGTCACGCCCAGCATCAATTACGGCATGAACTGGATGTTCTCCAGCGGCAGCCAGTACTTGGAGAACGAGGTGGACAGCGAGGGGAATCCCGTGATGGTCACGGACAAGGAGGGCAATCTGGTGTGGGCGCAGAAAATGGTGACGGACCCCGGAACGGCGTTCAACCATTTCGGCATGACGCACAATTATTCCGGGAGCCTGTCCATGTCCACGCGCATCTACGGCATGTTCAACTTCGGCAAGCACCGGGCCGTACAGGCTATCCGGCATGTGATTACGCCGTCGGTATCGCTCAATTTCTCGCCGGAAAAGGGAACGTCCTTCAACGGGTGGCGCACCCTGGAACCTTATTACGACAAAAACGGGTCGTATCACCCGGAAACCTGGTATAATATCTATACCATCTCCGGCAACCACAACAATGTGTCGCCTCCCGGAAGGGGGAAGACCGGAACGGTAGCCTTGTCGTTAGGCAATAACTTCGAGGCCAAGGTGCGGGACCGGGCAGACACCACCGGAACCGGCTCCAAGAAGGTCAAGCTGCTGGACCAGCTGAACATCAATACCAGCTATAACTTCCTGGCCGATTCCCTGGGCATGCAGAATATCGGCGTAACGGCGTCTACCAACCTGTTCAACAAGCTCAACCTGAGCGGTAACCTGAACTTCGACCCGTATGCCATCAACGAGCGCGGCCAGCGGATCAACAAGTTCAACATTGCGGTCACCGGCGTTCCCGCCCGGCTGACCAACGCTTCCCTGTCGGCCTCTATCGGCTTTAACGGCAAGGGGGCCATTGACGGCAACGACGGTACCAAGTCTCAGGGCGGCGGGGGCGGCGCATCCACGGCCGACGCCAATTCTTACCAGCGGATTTACTATCATCCCATTACCGGCGAATACATTCCCGGCGGGTATGTGTATTATATGAACCCCAGCGCGCCCTGGTCCATTAACCTGAGCTATTCGTTCAGCTATTCCAAGTCCTATAGCTACCAGAGCGCCACGCAGACCCTTCAGGAGAACAAGCGCTTCACCCAGACGCTGAACCTGAGCGGAAATGTCAAGCTTACCCCGCGGATGAACATATCCGTCACCTCCGGGTTTGACATCATGGCCATGAAAATCACCACCACGCAGATCAGCGCCACCTATGACCTGCACTGCTTCAATATCGCCTTCTCCTGGGTGCCCATGGGCCAGTGGAAGTCCTACAGTTTCCGTATCGCCGCCAATGCGTCGGCCCTGGCCGACCTGCTCCGTTACAAGAAGAGCGAAAGCTACATGGACAACATGCTCCGCTAAGGGACTGGTATTTTGTAATATTCAGAAATTTGTGTATCTTTGCACTGGTATTCCGGTCGGAATGCCTTCTTTATGACATATTTTCTCAATTATGCCCCATAGTATTTTTGAACTCGATGCCATGAGCGAAGACCAGCTCAGGACACTGGCAGAATCACTGGAAATTAAAGGAACCAAGAAGATGGACAGAGCAGCGCTTGGTTTTGCCGTACTGGATAAAGAAGCTGTCATTGAATCGCTCAAGCCGGCTGCACCGGCGGACAAGCCCAAAAAGCGGGGCCGTCCGCGCAAGAATGAGCAGCCCGCGCCTGCGGCCGCCCAGTCGGAATCCGCTCCGGAGGCTGCGGCCGTAACGGAGAACGCTCCTTCCGAAAAGAAGGGTGGCCGACGCAAGAAACAGCCTGCCCAGCCGGCCGCAGAAGCTGCCCCGAAAGCGGCTGAACCGGCTGCTAAGGCAGCATCGGCCCCGACGGAAGAAGTGGCGGCTGAAGCCCCTAAAGCTGCGGCAGATGCTGCTGCCCAGGCCCAGGAAAAGCCTGCCGGAGATAACCGGAAACGTGGCCGCAAGTCCAAGAACGCCAAGCCGTCGGAGCAGACTCCCGCTGCAACTCCTTCCGCAGAGCCGGAGCCGCAGAAAGATGCCGCCCAGAAGCCGCAGAAGGATGCCGCCGCACAGGAAGTGGACGGCAAGCAGTTTATCCATGACCTGTTCGACGACCTGAAATCCGACGCCGCCCAGCAGCCGGAAAAGCCCCGGAAGCAGCATCAGCAGCAACAACAGCAGCAGCGTCCGCAGCCCAAGCCCCGGATTGAATTCGAAGGCTCCGTGGTGGCTACAGGCGTGCTGGAGATTATGCCGGACGGATACGGTTTCCTGCGCTCGTCGGACTACAATTACCTGAACTCCCCCGACGACATCTACGTCTCCCAGCAGCAGATTAAGCAGAATGCCCTGAAGAACGGAGACACCGTCACCGGAGAGATCCGTCCCCCGCGCGAGGGCGACAAATACTTCCCGCTGGTCAAGATCAATTACATCAACGGCCGTACGCCGGACTTCGTCCGGGACCGCGTCCCCTTCGACTTCCTGACTCCCCTCTTCCCCACGGAGAAATTCAATCTGCTGGGCCATGGGCACGAAAAGGACCAGTCTATCCGGGTGGTGGATATGTTCACCCCCATCGGCAAGGGACAGCGCGGACTGATCGTCGCCCAGCCGAAGACCGGTAAGACCATGCTCCTGAAGGCCATCGCCAATGCCATAGCAGACAACCATCCGGAGGTGTACGAGATTATCCTCCTGGTGGACGAGCGCCCGGAGGAAGTGACCGACATGCAGCGCAGTGTGAAAGCAGAGGTTGTGGCTTCTACCTTCGACGAGCCGGCAGAGCATCACGTCAAGGTGGCCAACATGGTCCTGGACAAGGCTCGCCGCTTGGTGGAATGCGGCCACGACGTAGTTATCCTGCTGGATTCCATCACCCGCCTGGCACGTGCGTATAACACCGTTCAGCCGGCTTCCGGCAAGGTGCTCACCGGCGGTGTGGACGCCAATGCCCTCCAGAAACCCAAGCGGTTCTTCGGCGCCGCCCGTAATATCGAAAACGGCGGTTCGCTCACCATCCTGGCCACGGCCCTTACGGAAACCGGTTCCAAGATGGACGACGTGATCTTCGAGGAATTCAAAGGAACCGGCAACATGGAGCTCCAGCTGGACCGCAACCTGTCCAACAAGCGTATCTTCCCGGCTGTGAACCTGGTGCTGTCCTCTACCCGCCGGGACGACCTCCTGTACGATCCTTACACCAACAACCGCATCTGGATCCTGCGCAAGCTCCTCTCGGACATGAACCCGGTAGAGGCCATGACCTGGATGCTGCAGCACATGGACGAATACAAAACCAACAAGGACCTGATAGACAACATGTCCAAGTTCGGCAGGTACGACTGATTTCCAAACGGATCCCTTTGTCATTCTGAACGAAGTGAAGAATCTGTATCAAGACACCATCGTTGCTCCGGCCACCATCCCTGGGACCGGAGCAATTTCCATCGTTCGGCTGAGCGGTCCGGAGTGTTTTCGGATAGCTGATGCGGTGGTTCAACTAACCAGTGGAACCATTTCTGATTCGGCCGCTTATACTATTCATTTCGGGAAAGTTTATACTGCCCCCTCTCCGGTCGGATCCCAAGTCCTTCTGGACGAGGTGCTTGTGTCGGTGTTCCGCGCGCCGCACAGTTATACCGGCGAGGATGCCGTGGAGATATCGACCCATGCATCGTCCTATATTGTTCAGGAGCTGGTAGGGCTGCTGCTCATGGCCGGGGCCCGTTTTGCGGAACCCGGCGAGTTTACCCGCAGGGCTTTTCTGAATGGGAAAATGGACCTGGCCCAGGCCGAGGCCGTGGCCGATGTGATTTCGTCCACGACGGCGGCGGCGCACCGGGTGGCGATGAATCAGCTCAAGGGAGGTTTTTCCCGTGAACTGACAGAGCTGCGCAGCGAGCTGCTGGAAATGGCTTCCCTGCTGGAGCTGGAATTGGATTTCTCTGAGGAAGATGTGGAATTCGCAGACCGGGAAAAGCTGCAGTCCCTGCTGCGGTCGACACGGGAGCACGTGGACCGCTTGGCGGCATCGTTCCATCAGGGCAATCTGATCAAGAGCGGCGTTCCTGTTGCGATTGTGGGTGCGGCCAATGCCGGGAAGAGCACCCTGCTGAATGCCCTGCTGGGCGAAGACCGGGCCATCGTGTCGGACATCGCCGGAACCACCCGGGACACCATCGAAGAAGTGCTGAACCTGGACGGGATCCTGTTCCGTTTCATCGATACGGCCGGAATCCGGGAGTCGTCCGACGTGATTGAACAGATTGGCATCGACCGCACTTTCCGGAAACTGTCAGAGGCCGAGATTGTCCTGGCGCTTGTGGATGTGTGTGCTCCGGAGGAGATGCTCTCCGATCAGCTCGAACTTTTGCGCTCGAAAGTGGATTTCTCTTCCCAGCAGTTGTTTTTGCTGGTGAATAAGGTGGATTTGGCGGCCTCTGATGGTGTTAACAAAAATGTTACCACAATTAACAATTTTGTTTTCCCGCTTGATTATAAGCCGTTAGTATTAGAAATATCCGCCAAAACGGGTGTGGGCATTTCTGCGTTGAAATCGGCCTTGGTTTCGGCCGAAAAAGACCTGATTCCCACCGACGACGCTGTCTTTGTGACGAATGTCCGCCACCTGGACGCCCTCCGCCGGGCCTCCTCCGCCCTGCAGGATTGCATGACTTCCCTCTCCCGCGGCATCCCCTCCGACCTCGTGGCCGAAGACCTCCGTCGCGCCCTCTCCGCCATCAACGCCATCCTGGGCACCGACCTCCTTGACCCCGAAGAAATCCTGCACAATATCTTTAGGAAGCATTGCATCGGAAAGTGACGCATTTGTCGCGGAGAAGAGCGCGAGATAGACAACCCGAGGCTGGCCACCGTTCTATCAGGCACGCCGGAGCAAGTGAAATCGTTCTGATACGAGATTCTGAAAACGGATTGCTGTCACGATTTATGTTCTTCTGCATCAACGCCACGCCTCAGTGGATTGACGGATTCGACTCCTACGGCACCGCCTCACCTGGTGCTTCCTCCGCGTCGCGATGGTGCTGACGACCCTGCGGCTGATGGATTCCGGTACGATCAAGGAAAGTGTGGAGTGTTCCGATGCCGACTTCGATATGACGATGGAGATCATCCGCGTCATATCCGAACACAACGACTACATCTTCAACGTTCTGGACAGGGAGCGACCGGAGGGCATCGCCGTGGCCGATTCCTACTCCTCCGCGACCCGCAAGACCATCCTGGCGGCGCTGCCCGGCTACTTCAAGACCGACGATATGAAGACGGTGGCGAAGCAGGTCGGGAAAAGTCTGCGTACTGTACGGCGGCAGGATGTGAATTTATCGGATTGACTTCGTTGCATCATGCGGAGCCAGAGCATCTCTGTTTGTCAAAGCCCAATCAATAATACCGTTCAAGGCCGGCTGGAAAGATTCTCCCAGTTCGGTCAAACTGTACTCGACCCTTGGCGGGACTTCCGCGTAGACCGTGCGGGTGACCAGCCGGAAATCCTCCAGACGTTTAAGCGTCTGGGAAAGCATTTTCCTGGAAACATCCGGCATGTCTTTCTGGAAATCCCGAAATCGGCACACGCCGTATTTCTGCATGGCCACCATGGCCAGGACGGACCATTTGTCTC